>NZ_JBOEFX010000038.1:42016-61902 GCF_050633125.1 Lewinella sp. | reverse complement strand
AATGTAACGGATGCCAATATGTGTACCGTTTCAGGTACGGTTACGATCAACGATGCTGGCGGTCCAACGATCGACAACGTCACAGCTACGGATGTTACTTGTGGACAGAACAACGGTGCTGTTGAAGTATCATTTACGGGCGGCACTGCTCCTTATTCATTGACGGTTAATGGGGTTACTGTGACGGGCAATAGTCCACTTACCGTTACTGGCTTGCCAATGGGCAATTATCCGGTGGAGGTAGAGGACGCCAATATGTGTAGCGATACAGATAATGTTACGATTAACGATAGTGGCGCCCCCACTATTGATAACGTTACGTCTACGGATGCTACTTGTGGTAGCGCTGATGGCCAAGCGGTGGTAACGATCTCTGGCGGCACAGCACCCTATGATGTGGAAATTAACGGCATTACGGTTAACGGCAATAGTCCGGTTACGGTAACTGGTTTGGCTGCGGGGACTTATCCCGTCAATGTGATGGATGCCAATAGTTGTACGGCGACGGGCACTGTAACCATCTCTGATGCTGGAGGACCAATGATCACCAATATCAATCCTACCGATGCTACTTGCGGAGAAGCCAACGGGGAAGCTGTCGTAATGATTACTGGCGGAACACCTGGTTTTACAGTGACTATTGACGGCCAGGTTGTAACCAACGCTAGTCCGGTTACGGTAACTGGTTTGTCGGTAGGTACTCACGTGGTGAATGTCACTGATGCTGCGGGTTGTTCAACTTCAGGTACCGTCACTATAGGCAACGTCGCTGGACCCACAATCAATAATGTGGTAGCCGGGGATACCAATTGTGGAATGACCAATGGTTCTTTGACCATCAATATTACCGGAGGAACAGCACCAATTACTTACGATTTGAATAGCGGTGCCTTTACACAGACGGACGATAATGTCTTCAGTAATTTGGATGATGGTTCTTATTCCATCCTGGTAACTGATGCCAATGGCTGTACGGCTACGACAACGGCAACGATTGCCGACCTTCCAGGTGTTGCCATCAATAGTGTGAATGTGACGGACGCCAATTGTGGCCTGATGGACGGCGCTGTAACGATTAACGTGTCGGGTGGCCCTGCCCCCGTTACGTATGATTTGAACGGTGTTGTTCAGATCGATAATGGAACATTCAACGGTTTAGCAGCGGGTACTTATCCATTGATCGTTACGGATGCAAATAATTGTACCGCCACGCAAAATGTGGTTATTGGCGATGCAGCTGGTGTGGTCTTAGACGATATTACGATTGTTGATGCTACCTGTGGCGATAGAAATGGTTCTGTTACCCTACTTGTCACAGGTGGGACAGCGCCTATTACCTATACTTTAAACGGTGTAGATCAGGTAGATGACAATGTGTTTATCGACTTGGAGGAAGGAAGCTATCCCGTAATGATTACGGACGATAATGGCTGTACGGCCATGGGTACAGCGGTAGTAGGTGGTTCGGAAGCCCCCGTCATTGATAACATTATGACGGTTGATGCCAACTGTAATCAAGCGGATGGTTCAGCCACCATTAACGTAACGGGAGGCACACCTCCTTACACCTACGACTTGGCTGGAACAGTGCAAAATGATCCGAACAACACCTTTATGATGTTGGCTTCTGGCAATTATACACTTATCGTTACGGATGCCAATGGTTGTACGGTAATGGGTACCGTAAATATTACGGATGCTGATGGACCAGTGATTGATAACGTATCCACCATGAACGCAACCTGTGGAATGGCAAGCGGTGAATTAGCTGTAACCATTTCTGGGGGACAGCCACCGTATGATGTACTGGTAGATGGAGTAACCCAAACTTCTCCCAATAACACATTCACCAGCTTGCTGCCCGGTAATTATCCGGTTCAGGTAACCGATGCCAATGGCTGTGTGAGTACCACTACTGCTACTATTGACAATACGCCAGGTGTGATGATCACCGATATTACTACTGTTGACGCCACTTGTGGTCAAGCAAATGGTTCTAAAACGGTTATCGTTTCTGGCGGCAACGCGCCTTATACCTTTGAGTGCAACGGAGTTCAGCAAATAGACAATGGTCTTTTTGAAAACCTGACTGCTGGCACTTACACGGTTGTAGTGACGGATGCTGATGGTTGTACGGATACCCAAGATGTTACCATCGGCGATACGGATGGACCGATGATCGATAATGTAGCCGTTGGCGATGCCAATTGCGATATGCCAAACGGAACACTGACCATCAATGCCTCTCAGGGGCTGCCACCTTATGCTTATACGGTAGCTGGAAATACGCAAGTCAGTAATGTCTTCAATGGTTTATTGCCAGGCGTTTATGATCCAATCATCGTAGAAGATGCCAATGGCTGTGTCGTGACTACTACCGCAACAGTTGGCAATACGCCGGGGGTAATGATCACCGATATTACGACTACCGATGCTACTTGTGGACAAGCGGATGGTTCCAAAACAATTACTGTTTCGGGCGGAACAGCCCCTTACACCTTCGAATGTAATGGTGTCCAGCAGATTGATAACGGTACCTTTACCGATCTATCTTCGGGTTCTTATGCGGTTATGGTAACCGATGCCAATGGTTGTACCGCTACCGGCACGGCCAATATCTCTGATGCGGGTGGGCCAAGCATTGACAGTGCTGTGGCTACCGATGCTACCTGTGGAACGGCAAACGGAACAATCACAGTGATGGTTTCGGGGATAGCTCCTCCTTATAACGTTACCGTAAACGGTGTGACCTTGCAAACCGCAGGAACTGTTGTTTTCGATAATCTTCCTGCCGGAATTTATGGCATAGAAGTAGAAGATAACAACGGTTGTGTGGCCAGTTCCAGTGTGGAAGTAATTGGTGCTCTAGGTGTGGTGTTAGAGGAGGTACTCATCGTCGATGCCAGTTGTGGCCAGGCTGATGGTTCTAAGGAAATCATAGTTTCTGGTGGTACATCTCCTTACATCTTTGAGTGTAATGGAGTAGTACAAGTAGACAATGGCCTATTTCAAAACTTAGGTGCTGGCGTTTATCCGTTTACCGTAACTGATGCTAATGGCTGTATGATTGATGGATCAGCTACTATTAACGATATGAACGGACCAAGCATTGATAATATAACAGTAGTAGATGCTACGAACGGTAACATGGATGGTTCCATTACGGTATCCGCTAGCAGTGGTACACCGCCTTATACCTTTGCGGTAGACGGGACGGATATTACTGATCCCTCGATGGCAACATTCACAGGATTAGGTGCAGGTACTTATCCGATTGTGGTGACCGATGCGAATGGCTGTACGGCTACTGCGGAGGCTATTGTCAACGAAGGAGGCTGTCCAACGATTACGGATATTGTTGCTGCCAATTCTGTTTGTGGTGGCTCAACTGGAACAATTACCGTTACTGCCACTGGTGGCGAAGCTCCGTTGATGTACGCCTTGGATGGTAATGCACCACAGGCAAGTAATGAATTTACGAATGTGATGGCCGGTGTGTATACCGTCACCGTCACCGACAACGCAGGATGTGCAGTTAGCCAAATGATTACCGTCGAAGAGGATGGTGCCCCAATGATTACCGACATTGCCGTGACCGCCGCTACCTGTGGTGAAAACAATGGTATGGCTGTAATTACGGCTACTGGGGGAACATCACCCTATACTTATGACATTACGGGCATCCCTCAGAATGAGGATACCTTCAGTGATTTGCAAGCAGGCACCTACACGGTCACCGTTGCGGATGTCAATGGTTGCTCGGCAATGCAGATGTTTACTATTGATGACCTGGCAGCACCAGTGGTAGATGATGTAATGGTGATGAATGCAACTTGTGGTTCTGCCGACGGTATGGTGACGATCGAAGCCAGTGGAGGAAACGGCACTTTGTTATATTCTTTCGATGGTGGAGCGTTTACCACAAACAATGTCTTTACTAATGTTGCCGCAAGTGGTTACGACTACGCTGTGATGGACGACAATTGTACCATTACCGGTATAGTTGCGGTAAGCAACGAAGGTGCACCTACGATTGCCAGTATTGAAATAACTGATGCCTCGTGCGGTACCGCTGATGGTGCTCTGGTAATCAATGTTATGGGCGGTACGCCACCGCTGAATTATGAGGTGAATGGCATGGTGCAAATAGATAATGGCACTTTCAACAACCTTCCTGCTGGGGATTACACGATAGTGGTAACCGATGCCAATGATTGTGTTGCCGCTGATGTGGCCACGATCAATGAAGTTGGTAGCTTAACCGTTGCCATTTTAGGTGAGACTACTATTTGCGTAGGCGACTTCGCTACTTTAACGGCTGACCCACTGGATCAGGGCTATTCCTTCCTATGGTCAACGGGTGCAACGACGGATCAAATTGTTGTTCCTTCTGACATTGGTACCGTTACCCTGACTGCAACCCTTGGTGGTTGTACGGGCACTACAAGTGTTGACATCACTGCCGTACCACAGCCTGTCGCCAATGCTGGCGCAGATGTAAATATGGGATGTGACCTGCCATCTGTTACACTAGATGGTAGTAACTCAACCGGCAGCAATTTACAGTACAGCTGGACTACGCCCGACGGTAATATCGTCGGTGCTAGCAATACCCCCATGATTGAGGTAGGTGCTGGTGGTATGTACATCTTGGAAGTAACCGAAAGCCTGGCGGATTGCGTTGGCTTGGATACGGTAATGGTTGAGCAGGGAGTAGCTCCCGTAGCCAGTGCCGGACCAGATATGGAATTGACCTGCTTAATACAAGCGGTTACTTTAGATGGAAGTGGCTCGGATCAAGGAGTTGACATGATGTATACCTGGACCGGACCTGGTATTACTGCATCGAATAGTAATCAAAATTCTCCTCAAGTGACTATGGCCGGAGAATACGTTATTGAGGTAGAAAATACCCTTAATAATTGTACCACCACAGACACCGTACTGGTGACGGAAAACCAAGCGTTCCCGCTCGCGGAGATCGAGTTGGTTATTCCAATTGATTGTAACAACCTGACGATTGACATTGATGGTAGCAACTCCTCCAGTGGCCCGAATATCGCTTACCAGTGGTTGGATAGCGATATGAACCCAATTTCAGGAGCAACCAGCAATACGTTGACGGTGAATACTGAAGGAACTTACTTCCTGCAAGTAACTGATACCGAGAATGGGTGTGTGAGCACCGCCAGCCAAGTTGTCGATGACATTACCGCTTATCCATTACCATCTCCTAATGTGTCGGGTATCTTAACCTGTACCGATATGGAAGTTGATTTGGATGGAACGGGTTCCTCGATAGGGCAAAATATCACCTACGAATGGTTCTTTAATGGCAATTCCTTTGGTACAGGTTTAATCGTTCCAACGGATATACCGGGTGACTATACCTTGGTGGTTACCGACACCGGTAATGATTGTACCAACGACGCTACGATTACTGTTATACAGAATATTCAGCCTCCGACAGCTGATGCTGGCAGCGATACGGAATTGGATTGCCTTGATCCGGTCGTTTCATTAGACGGCAGTGGTTCTACCCAGGGGGGAACAATCAGCTACCAGTGGTCTGGTGATAACAGCCAACCTATCAACAATCCTACGACCCTTTCGCCGGGTATTTCTCAGGTGGGCACGTATAGCATCCTGGTCACCAACTCGGACAATGGTTGTACGGCTACTGATGAAGTGGTTGTTTTGGAAAACACGGAAATTGCGGATGCCGTAGACTTGCAGTTTGAAACACCAACTTGTCAGGGAGATTCGAATGGAGCAATTATCGTTAGCAACGTCATTGGCGGACAAGGACCATTCCTCTACTCGTTAGATGGCGAAACCTTCGGGAGCTCATCAATTTTCAACAACTTGGCGGCGGGTAGTTATGAATTGAGTGTACAAAGCGCAAACGGGTGTACCTACTCCGAGGCTATTGTTCTAGCCGATGGTAACGATTTAGAAGTCGATTTAGGTGAAAATATATTCATCAATATCGGAGAAACGGCCAGTTTTACAGCTAATGTGAATATTAACCCGTTCGCTATTGATACGTTCCTCTGGTCAACAAGCGATACTTTATGCTTTACTTGTCTTGACCAGGTAGTAGCACCGCTTTCAACCAGCAGTTATAGTATTGAGGTAATTGATGAAAATGGTTGTGTAGCTTCGGATGACTTGACCGTTATTGTCAACGAAAACCTTGATGTTTATATCCCCAATGTTTTCTCTCCTAACGGCGATGGTGCAAATGATATGTTTTTCATTCAAGCACAGGAAGGCGTTGTGGTAGAGATAAAGACTTTCAAAATCTTCAATCGCTGGGGGGCTACTGTTTTCGAAAATAGTGGCTTTATGCCCAATATTCCTCAAGAGGGCTGGAACGGTGTCTTCAAAGGAGATTTAATGAATCCACAGGTTTTTGTATTCATGGCAGAAGTTGAATTTATCAATGGAAATGTGGAAATGATTTCTGGCGATATTACCCTTATGAGGTAAATACGAGTTGCTTGATACGTTTTTATCAACAATTAGTACTCCTAGACTGAAGCTTATATTAGTCTTGTGTGACCGGATTAACCTTAAGGTAATTCCGGTCACTTTTATTTAGCTGCCGTTATCCCTCTTTTGTCTGTGCGCCGTAAATAAGTAAAAGAAAGGCTTGGGTGATAGCGAATTTTCGCCAATAAGGCAGTATCTTTCGGTTTATTACAAGACTCACTATTCCTTCGAAGTTATTTTTTCTTTTATTGCTTGTCAATAAAAGGCAGCTTTTTTATGAATCTTCTTTGAGGAAAAAATCGCAATTGTAAACTTATTATGGAAAAACCAATTTTCACAGTAGAGCAAATACTATCCATGGATTTGCCACCACTGATTATCTGGGCAGCCCCTGTTATGTTTTTTTTAGTGTTTTTGGAATGGTACATTCGAACCCGTGAACTCAAACAGGATTATGATGGTAAGGACGGTTTCTCGGCTTTTATCATTGGCGTTGGTAATATTGGTGTTAGTGCCTTGGTCAAAACGCTGACTTTCGGAATTATTCTTTATTTCTACAATGTAGTGCCTTGGTTTATTCCTCCAACTTGGTGGTCTTATATCCTTTGTATGCTTGCTATCGATTTTTGCCGCTACTGGGCACACAGAATAGCACACGAACAGCGTATGTGGTGGGCTACTCACGTGACACACCATAATTCTGAGCAATACAACTTCACTGTTGGCTTCCGGTTATCCTGGACACAGCACTTGAAGATTATCTTTTTTATACCTGTTGCACTGATGGGCTTTCACCCGGTAGTATTCTTTATAGCTAACCAAATAGAGGTTTTGTACCAATTTTGGATACACACAGAGCTCATCAAGAAAATGCCTCGCCCGATTGAATATATCTTTGTTACGCCTAGTCACCACCGGGTACACCATGGCACCAATGATAAGTACCTTGATAAGAACTATGGCTCTACCTTGATTATCTGGGATAGAATATTTGGCACCTTTCAGGGGGAAGAAGAAAAAGTGAGTTATGGGATTCTCACACAGGTGAATAGTTACAACCCTGTATGGCTGGTTTTTCATGAATGGGTCGCTATCTTCAAGGATATGGCTACTTATCGCACCCCCAGAGCATGGTGGCGCATCCTTTTTGGTGGCCCGAATATGACTATGGATAAAGACCATTATTATGGCGGTAAAGAAGCTGAATCGACCAGTTTGTTAAATACCCAAATTCGGCGGTCAAAAGACGAAAAGTAGTATTCTTAACTTTTAGTTCATAGCAATTCACCATTTTTGCTGTAATGGTGGTCAGAGAATCTTGTCACTGGCCACCATTTTCAGTTAAAACAGCCACTTGTGAAATCTACGCTAACTACTCCATCCTCCGTTCGTCCTTCTGTTTTATTAATTTTTGTCTTTGCTGTTGCTTCCATATTACTTACGCTGGTGCAATGGCAGTTTTGCCAGCGAACAGGGTCTGTCTTGGTATTTGGTCAGGGTATCCTTCAGCTTATCCTTACCGTTATCCTGTTGTTTTTTTGCTTGAAGCCCATTCGTAAATGGCAATTATTAGCACAATTACTCATTAGTTTTTTTGTACTTCTGTTATGTGGTTTACTCATGAATGAATCCTACATACGTTGGGAAGAGGGGAGCACTGTGTTAACCAGTGAGGCACTGCCGGTTGTTATACTCGGTTTTGGAGGTTTGATTTTACTATCCCGGTTATTGATCCAATTCAAAGAAGAACACTTCTCAGCGTTAAGCCGCCGGCTGACAGGGTCCTTGTTTCCGGTTCTTTCTGGTAGCTTGGCGGTGGTTTTGTTAATTACACATCTCACAGGCTGGTATTGGTTAGATATTGCAGTAGCTTTCTTTACAGCTTGCCTATTGGGTATTGTGGCAATATTTTTTCTTTTAGATGGCTATTGGAATATAATGGAGTCTTCTGAGCGAACTTAATCTTTAGTTTACGCTATAAGTAGTTGCATTGTAGTTGTTTGTGCTTTTTTTGCTGTCTATTTTGATCTCGTCTTAGTGTTTTATTTACAATAATTTAAAGACGGTTTAAAGCCCAGTTAAGGTAGTGCCGGTAATTTTGCAGCGAATTAATCAAACTAATAGCTGCACTAATGAACGGTAAGCTCTACATTTTATTCGCACTGGCAATCATGTCAGTATTTTCGCTCTCAGCACAAACAGTTGTGAATATCACAGATACTGATTTAGAAGCTGGACAAACTTATAACTGGACCAATGACAATACTTACGTATTAGATGGTCTTGTTTTTCTCGAAGAAGGCGGGCGCCTGAACATCGAAGCAGGGACAGTCGTCCGTGCTAAACCTAATGTGGGAGATAATGCTTCTGCATTGATCATTACTCGTGGTGCTCAGATTTACGCAGTAGGTACGGCTAATAATCCTATTATTTTTACTGCTGAAGATGATGATATTGCCGACGGTGGTGATTTTACGGCACAAGATCGTGGTGAGTGGGGTGGTCTGATCATTCTTGGGTATGCTACTGTTGCTCGCCCAGGTGGCATGGATAACATCGAAGGCATTACGGTTGAGCCACGTACCACATTTGGTGGCGGTGACACTCCTGATGATGCAGATAATAGTGGTATTCTACGCTATGTATCTATCCGTCACGGTGGAGCTGCTTTGGCTCCTGGTGACGAAATTAACGGCCTCACACTTGGTGGGGTAGGGTCAGGCACTGAAATTGACTTCGTAGAAGTATTCGCCAACCTTGATGATGGTATCGAGTGGTTTGGAGGTACAGTAGACGTTAAGCACGCTGCGGTGTCTTTCTGTGGTGATGATTCTTACGATTATGATTTTGGTTACCGTGGTAAGGGGCAGTTTTGGTTCTCTCTTCAGAGTGCTGAATATTCTACCGGCCGTGCTGGTGAGCACGATGGTGCTAGCCCTGATAATCAAGCTCCATTCAGTCAGCCTACTATTTACAATGCTACCTATATTGGTATTGGAAATGGTGCTACCGGTTCTGGTGGTGATGCAGATGATTTCGGTATTTTGATGCGTGATAACGCAGGTGGTTTTTACAATAACTCTATCTTCACTGGCTTCCCATCTGTTGGTTTGGCGGTTGAAGATCGCGATACAGAAAGTTCTTTCGAACGCCTTCAAGCGGGCGATTTGGCTTATACCAATAATACCTGGTTTGATTTTGGTGCGGGCAGCAATGCTGCTGCATTGTTTACAGCTGTTGATCAGAACGAAGTACAAGTTGCTTCTTCTTCAGATGTCGCGGCTAATCTTTCTGCTGCTAACAATACATTTGCTGATCCTACACTTGCGGGTATCAGCCGTACACCAGATGGTGGCCTTGATCCACGCTTGAATGCTGGTAGCCCAGATTTGGGTGGTAACCCTACTGGCGGAGATAGTTTCTTCCAGCAGGTTAGTTACCGTGGCGCTTTTGGTAACAACGAATTGTGGTTGAACGGTTGGACAGCACTTGATGCTTATGGTTACTTAGGAGACCTAGTGACACCTATCGACCAGTTTGACTGTAACATCATCACTGATGCAGACCTCCAGGGTGATAATACTTACAACTGGACTTCTGACCAGTGTTATATCCTTGATGGTCTTGTATTCTTGGAGGAAGGTGGTGTGCTAAACATCGAAGCTGGTACGGTGATCCGTGGCCAAGAGGCTAACCTAATCACTACTGGTGACAACACTTCTGGCTTGATCATTACTCAAGGCGCACAAATCTTTGCCAACGGTACTTCTGCTGACCCCATTATTTTTACCGCTGCTGATGATGATCTAAACGATTCAGAGGATTTTCTTATCGAAGATCGTGGCGAATGGGGTGGTTTAATCATCCTTGGTAATGCTACTATTGCCCGTCCAGGTGGTGTTGATAACATTGAAGGTATTACTGTTGAACCACGTACTGCTTTTGGTGGTGGTGACACTCCTGATGATGCCGACAATAGTGGTGTTCTACGTTACGTTTCTATCCGCCACGGTGGTGCAGCTCTTTCTCCTGGTGATGAGATCAACGGTCTTACACTTGGTGGTGTAGGATCAGGTACAGAAATTGACTACATCGAAGTTATCGCTAACCTTGATGATGGTATTGAGTTTTTTGGTGGAACCGTAGATGTTAAGCACGCCGCCGTTTCTGGTTGTGGTGACGATGCCTTTGATTATGACTTCGGTTACCGTGGTCGTGGTCAATTCTGGTTCTCTGTTCAGAACCCAGACAACTCTACCGGCCGTGCTGGTGAGCATGATGGCGCTAACCCTGACAATCAAGCTCCTTTCAGCCAGCCAACTATCTACAATGCTACTTACATAGGTTTAGGAGCAGATGTAACCAACCTGCCTGGTGGTGATGCGGATGATTTCGCTATCCTTATGCGTGATAACGCTGGTGGTTTCTACAACAACTCGATCTTTACCGATTTTCCTGGTATCGCAGTTGCGATTGAGGATCGTGAAGGAGATGATGCTTTTGATCGCTTGCAAGCGGGCGACTTGGCATTCAATAATAACTTCTTCTTTGGATTTGGTGCAGGAACTACTGATGCTGACCTATTTGTCGCAGTAGACACAGACGAAGTAGTCGTTGATGGTAGTTCTGCTACTGTTGCTGCTACCTTTACCACCAATGGTAATGTCATTGAAGATCCTGTTTTACAAAACATGGATCGTAGTGGCCCAATCGATCCACGCCCTCAGTATGGCCAACCAGCTGCTTCTGGTGCCGTAGGAACTTCTGATGACTTCTTTGAAGATGTTGCTTACTATGGTGCTTTTGCCCCTGGTAATGGTCCTTTTGGTACTCCTTGGTACCTGGGCTGGACAGCGATGAATGAGTACGGTGTTGTAGATCTTGCCACAGACGTGAATACTCAGTTTGGTAACGGCTTCCTTTTGGATGCTCCTGTTCCTAACCCTGCAAATCAGCAGACCATGGTTACCTTCGAACTGCCTGCTGCAGCTAGCGTAAATGTTTCTGTAGTAGATGCGCTTGGTCGTTCTGTTATGACTGTTATGTCTAATGAGCGCCTAAATGATGGCCCTCAGGCGGTAACCATCAATACTCGTGTACTTCCTGCTGGGGTGTATGTAATTGTATTGGAAGCAGAAGGAACACAGCTTTTGCAGAAACTGGTTGTGAACCATTAATCGGTACGTTAATAGCTTATATGGGGTATTGTGTAATTGACATACCTAAGCTTATATATGGTCTCCTCCATCCTTTTTGGGTGGGGGAGATTGTTGTTTTAACCCAAATAATTTCATTTTTTAGCAATAGCTATAGAATTCTTAAGAACTCATAATGAGGTAGTTCGGAATATTATTTGGCGATTTTTTAAATTCTAGTAATAAGCATTGTCGTTTACGTAAGGTTAACATTACTGCGGAATATTTAACACCTAGTTTAAGCTAATCATCGACCTTTGTAAAAGCTTAGTGTAAAAAACGCACGAAGCCACATTTGATTTAGTAACTAGTGCAAAATTTACTATTCCAATGCGAAACGCATTTATCTTAATTCTTAGCTTGTTCTTAGCGTTAAGCGTACAAGCTCAAAAGGGTGCAATTACGGGCACCATTTATGATTCCGAGGGCGAAATCCTTTACGGAGCCAACATCCTCGCCGAAGGAACTTCTATCGGCGGGCAATCAGATTACATTGACGGGAAATTCACCTTCCAGATTGCTCCGGGAACTTACACGCTTGTTGCCAGCTACATTGGTTATCCTGATACCAAGGTAGAAGCAGTCGTAGTGGCTAATGAAACCACGGTTGTCGATATCGTCCTTTCTGCGGAAGAGGGGGGAATTGACCTGGAAGAGATTGTAGTGGTAGAAAAAGCCTTGGAGCGTAGCGAAAACGCAGTATTGATGCTGCGCAAGAAAGCGGACAAGGTACAGGATATCATTTCCTCTGCGGAAATCTCTCGCCTTGGTGCAGGAGATGCGGCAGCTGCCTTGACAAAAGTAACAGGTACTACCATTGTTGACGGCAAGTATGTATATGTACGTGGCTTAGGTGATCGCTACTCTGCAACTACCCTTAACGGCTTACGTTTACCTTCAATTGATCCTTACCGCAACAGCGCACAGTTGGACCTTATTCCAACCAGTATTCTTGATAACATCGTAACCTCAAAAACTTTTACACCTGATCTTCCTGGTGATTTTACCGGAGGTAGTGTAAACATTAAGCTGAAAGCTTTACCAGAGCGTTTTACTTGGTCTGTTTCTGCTTCAGCAGCTTATAATTCACAAAATAACCTGACGGAAGACTTTCTTGGCTACGCCAACCCTGGGATAGATGGTCTTGGTTTTCTGGATGGCAGTGCTGATATCCCATCAGCTATTATTGATCCTGCAGCCCGCGAACTTGGAGCTTTCGAGCGTAGTGCAGCCCGTGAGTCTCGTAGAGATGATGAGATTGCCGGATTTCTGGACAAAGGTATTCGTTCACTAGAGCACAATATGCAGCCAGTTGTTATGGATGCAGGGATTGATCACAGCCTTAGCTTCAGCGTAGGAAACCAATTCGAGTTTGGGGGAAATGCCAAATTGGGTGTTTTTGCGACAGGTAGCTACTCAAAAGATTTTACCCAGTTTAAGAACGGAACAAACGCTAGTTACTTCGCCTCTCCGGGAGAAGATATCCTATTGGCCAACTTTGGACTTACTGAAGCAAAGAGCGAAGAATCTCCTACCGTAAACGGTATGTTAGGTCTTTCTTTCCGTCCTAATAGCTCTAATGCGATTAATGTTTACAGTATTTACAGCCACCAGTCGTTCCTGACAGGGCGTGAATTGGTTGGCGATTACGATGATTACGGTATTGGTGGAGAAGGAAATTATTTCTCTTCACAAACGCAAAGCTTACTTCAACGTGAACTTATCAGCTATGTTGTTAGCGGTGAGCATACGCTTGTAGGGCTAAATAAAACCCGTATAGAATGGGCAGCCAACTACGTTGATTCTGAACAGAACGAGCCAGATTTGCGTTTCTTCGCTTATGGCTTTGACCAAGATCGATTTGATATTAACGAATCACAGTTTACGCTCCCTACTCGTTTTTGGCGCGATCTTACCGATGATACCTACCAAGGGAAGTTGGATATCACTGTTCCTTTTCTGCAAAAGAAGGCGAAAGGTAACAGTATCAAGTTCGGTGGTCTCTACAATACCAAGGAACGTGACTTCAACGAAGTACAATATATCTACGGCCAGCGTGACGGCCAAACTTTTGGCGAATTAGAGGGTGATGCAGCTGCTTACTTTGGTTCAGACAATATAGGTATTGTTGGTGGTGAGCCTGGTAGCAATGTTATCGGTGTATATCTCATTGACAACTCGTTGTTGAGCAACAGTTATATCGGTAAGTATGATGTCGCTGCTGGTTACCTGATGACGACTTTGGAGTTTGGTAAGCTAAAAGTAATTGCTGGTGCTCGTGCTGAGCAAACGAATATCGAAGTTGAAAGTGATGTTGTAGCTTCAGAGTTAGCAAAAGAGTCGCCTGATTTTGATCGTATCGAACGTAATGAAGCGGTTATTGATACGTTCTCTTTATTACCTGCCTTGAACCTGGTATATGCAGTATCTGATAACGCTAATCTACGTGCCAGTGCAACCCAAACTATTGCTCGTCCTAATATGCGAGAAGTTGCACCATTCGGTTCGTTTGGAGCTATTGGTGAGCCTACCTTGTTTGGTAACCCTGATTTGACGATCACTAACATCACCAACCTGGATTTGCGTTACGAAGTATTCCCAAATTCTGGTGAAGTACTGGCAGTAAGTGCCTTCTACAAGAAGTTCACAGATCCTATCGTATCAACATACCGTTTTGCTGGCAACCCTCAGTTTACCTGGGAGAACACAGAATCAGGAGAATTGTACGGTGCAGAGATTGAAGTTCGTAAGAACCTCGACTTTATTACACCTACCTTGGAAGAATTCAATATCAGTGCCAACCTGGCCTACATCAACAGTTCTGTTACCATTGATGAACTTGAATGTGAGCTTAGCCGTGATGTTGACCCTGACTTTGAGTGTGAGCGCCAATTTGCTGGCCAGTCACCTATCGTTGCTAACCTAAACCTGAGTTATACCAATGCAGAGAAAGGATGGGACGGTATTTTGGCATACAACTACTTTGATGATCGTTTGGCATCTGTTGGTGCAGTAGGTACACCTGATATATTTGAGAAAGGTCGTGGCCAGCTGGATTTCTCCTTGAGTAAGAAAATCAGTGGATTCAAAACCACTTTCCGGGCTCGGAACCTTCTGAACCCTGACTTCCGCCGTTATTCTGACTTTAAAGGTCAGGAGTATGTTTTCCAAAACTACAAGCGTGGAATTGAATTCAGCTTCGGCGTTTCTTACAGCATGTAAGATCACCATTATAAAGAAGCACTAGGTTACTTAACCGTAATCACTAACGCCCTGCGGCTAGCCGCAGGGCGTTTATTTGTAAACTTAACACTGGCTTAACATCAGAGAGCAAGCTTACCCCCGCAAATTAATATATTTGCTCCATCATCCACTTACCTAGTACGCTGTACTAAGTACCAAGTACCTCATAATGGATCCTACCTTTCTTATCATGTGGTTTGGCTTTATTCTGGCCGGCTATTCTGTTGTTGGTAATGACTCTATCCAAACCCTGGGAACCTTTCTTTCTTCTAATGAAGAGCGGCCTTGGTATGTATTGTGGTTGTTTGCAGGCAGTATTCTCGCCTTTACCCTCCTCTATGGTTGGGCTCAATATAGTGGTGACGTAAGCTACGGGCGCCTCGAAAAATACCCTTTCATTGAAGATATGTCTTGGCCATATCTACTGCCACCATTGGTGCTGATGGTTTTAACACGGACGGGGATTCCGGTGAGTACGTCCTTCCTAATCCTTACGTTCTTCAAGCCCAAAGGCTTGATGGATATGACGATGAAGTCTTTGCTAGGCTATGTACTGGCTTTTGCACTTGCAATTCTGGTATGGCAGGTCATCACCCGTTTGTTGGATAAGCGTTTTATCGAGAACCCCATTTCCGCTAAGGAAAAACGTGTTTGGACAGTACTCCAATGGTCATCTACAGGTTTCTTATGGGGGCAGTGGTTGATCCAGGATTTTGCTAATATTTATGTTTATCTACCTCGGGCTTTGAGCGCGACAGAGATTGGTATATCGTTAACGGTGCTCTTACTTATGCTTGGTTACATTTTCTATTCTCGTGGAGGAAGCATTCAGGAAATTGTAAAGGCCAAAACCAATACAGTTGATATTCGCTCAGCTACATTGATAGACTTTTTGTATGCATTAGTACTCTTGTTTTTCAAGCAGTACAGCAATGTTCCTATGTCTACGACCTGGGTATTCTTAGGTCTTTTGGCTGGTCGCGAAATTGCCATCCGTTACCTGTTGAGTAAAGAAAAAGCACCAGGTTCACTCTCTGCTAGTTTGAAGTATCTGGGAATGAGCCTCAATGTGTTGCTGATTGTACTGATTGGAGTCGTCGTATACTTGCAAAAGGATGTTAGCGATGCTCTTATTTTATTGTTTGCTGGTGCTATCGCTATTCGCGGTTTTGTCTTCTACCTTGAAGCCAAGCAGCAAGAGGTTTCACTCAAAGGCACCTTCCGGATGGTAGGAATGGACTTGGGTAAAGTTACTTTCGGCCTCGTTATTAGTATTGTACTGGTTTACGTGATGCAAGCATTGACGGGGATTTAAAGTGGTGTAAGGGTTGGGTAGGTGTAAAGGTGTAAAAGTTGGAAGGTTACCTCTAGTGGCATACTTCCGACGTTGTCGAAAATACGCCTACTTGGCAAATTTTTAACCCTTACACCCTTACACTTTTACACCCCTTCCACCTGAATCTAATTCCAATTTCTGCTACCTTTGCAGAATGCAGAAATCACTAGCACATTTAGCCCTCATTTTGAAGGGCGCAGCCATGGGAGTCGCGGAAACTATTCCGGGCGTATCCGGAGGAACCATTGCCTTTATTACGGGGATATATGAGCGCTTATTAGAGAGTATAGGTAGTTTTCTACCAGCTATTCAGCTATGGCGCACAGAAGGTTTTGCTGCCTTCTGGGAAAAGATAGACGGAAATTTTCTCCTTCGCCTATTTTTAGGGATGGTGTTGGGTATTCTACTCGGCGTTTTCGGGATGTCCTACCTGCTGACCAATTTCCCTTTACCGGTTTGGGGCTTCTTTTTTGGACTGATTGCCGCTTCTGCTATTTACATTGGCCGTAAAGTGGAAGGGTGGTCATTATCCGCGGTGCTCCTGCTTTTACTTACAGCTGCATTGGCTTATTGGGTGACCATTGCTACTCCTGCTCAAGGAAGCGACTCTTTATTGTATGTTTTCCTTTGTGGCGTCATTGCTATCTCGGCTTTGATGTTACCAGGCCTTTCGGGCAGTTTTATGTTGTTGCTGTTAGGGATGTATCAGTTTATTCTGCACCGGACCCTCAAGGAAGGGGTTTTGGAACAGCATGACCTTGGTGCGGTGGTAACATTAGGTGTTTTTGGGCTGGGCTGTGTAGTAGGTGTACTGACCTTTGCGAGGGTGTTATCCTGGTTGTTTGAGCACCATCGCGACCTTACTATGGCGGGCCTGACGGGCTTTATGCTTGGAAGCCTGAATAAAGTATGGCCTTGGCAAGAGGTCCTTGAAACCAGAATAAATAGCAAAGGAGAGGAGCAGGTATTGTTTTCCAATAGCGTGAGCCCTTCCTCTTTTGGGCAACTGACCGATAATTTTTTCTATGGCAATGATGCCCAGTTATTGCCGGTAATCGTGTTGATGGTGATAGGTTTTGTTACCATCTTCGTCGTGGAAAAGGCAGGTGCCAGTAATTCTTCTGCATCATGATGACTTATTTTGGCCTCATAGGCTACCCCTTGTCCCATTCTTTTTCAGAAGGTTATTTTACGGAGAAGTTTGCTCAGATCGGGGTTTCGGATCAGTTTTGTTATGAAACGTATCCGTTACCGCAAATTGCAGATCTGCCAGCCTTAATTGCTAGCAAGCCGGGTCTTTTAGGGCTAAATGTTACCATTCCGTACAAAGAAGCGGTAATGACTTATTTAGATGAATTGAGCCCTGCTGCTGCTGATATTGGAGCGGTGAATACGATATTGTTTGAGGATGGAAAACTCATAGGGTATAACACAGATGTTATGGGCTTTGAAGAAAGCCTTGATGATTTTCTGATGGAAAACGGTGGCCCTTCTGCCAATGCATTAATACTAGGTACAGGAGGCGCTGCTAAAGCAATCGCTTGGGTGTTAAAGAAGAAAGGTATCAATTTTCATTATGTATCTAGAAATCCGATAGCAGGACAATGGTCCTATCAAGATTTGAATGAAGAAATAATCGCAGGTGTCGACCTAATTGTTAATACCACACCACTGGGAATGTCGCCAAATATTGAAACTTGTCCTGATATTCCGTATCATTGTTTAGGAAAAGGTCATCGCCTCTATGATTTAGTATACAATC
Source organism: Lewinella sp. (assembly GCF_050633125.1). NCBI lineage: Bacteria > Pseudomonadati > Bacteroidota > Saprospiria > Saprospirales > Lewinellaceae > Lewinella > Lewinella sp. The sequence continues at coordinate 43,871 of NZ_JBOEFX010000038.1, read as the reverse complement.
CTACTGAACCCCTATTTCTTAAACGCGGCCGAGAGCGAGGAGCGGCAACCCTCAACGGCTTAGCAATGTTACATGGACAAGCTGAAGCTGCTTGGTCTATTTGGAGAAACAAAGAAGATATCTCGAAAAAAGATGAAGAAACTAGGTAAACCTGTGCCCAAAGATTTGGAAAAAACCAAAGCCATTGCTAAAGGAATGGTAGGGGAGGAGTTCCTGGAACTCAATTTTGCAAATACGGAAATTGCCTTTGCTCATAAGACCGATGCCGAGCTGAAAAAAGCAGCGTGGTTATTTGGTGTAATGAATAAAGCCTGGTTGGTAAGCCTGGGATCAAAGTTAGGGCTTGCGGCTATCCGAATGAAATTGCCATTTGTAGAGACAATGGTTAAGAATACTATTTTTGCCCAATTTTGTGGAGGAACGACCCTGTTGGAGAGTTTGCCTTCTATTGATCAATTGGCAAAATTTAATACCCTTACTATTCTGGATTATGGTGCCGAAGCTAAAGTAACGGAGGATGACTATAACCAGACTATGAAGGAAACCATCCGGTCGATTGAGTTTGCTAAACACAATGATAATGTACCGGTTGTAAGTGCCAAAATAAGTGGCCTAGCTCGCTTTGGATTGCTTGAAAATTTGCAACAAGGTGAACCTTTTACGCCGGCTACCCGCCAGGAATACAAAGTGGTTCTCAAACGGATGGATGCCATTTGCCATGTGGCCTGCACCCATGGTGTTGGTGTGTTTTTTGATGCCGAGGAGAGCTGGATACAAGACAGCATCGATCACCTGGTAACAGTGATGATGCGTCGTTATAATCGCGAGAAAGTCGTGGTATACAATACTTTTCAGTTGTATCGCCATGATCGACTACAATTCCTTTTTGATTCCTACCAATTAGCAAAACGCGGTGGCTATAAACTCGGTGCTAAAATGGTTCGTGGAGCCTACATGGATAAAGAACGAGCAAGAGCAGTGGAAATGGGTTATCCTTCCCCCATTCAGCCTAATAAGGCCGCTACGGATGATGCCTTTAATACAGCCATTCGGTTTTGTGTTGATCATTATGAAGAAATTGCCTCCTGCAATGCATCACACAATGCAGACAGTGCCCGTTTACTGGCAGAGTTGATTGTAGAGAAAGGTATCCCAAGAAATCATCCCCATCTGAATTTTTGCCAACTCTATGGCATGAGTGATCACTTGACATTTAACCTGGCTGAAGCAGGGTTCAATGTAGCTAAATATGTCGTTTACGGACAAGTCAGTGAGGTCGTTCCCTACCTTGTTCGTAGGGCGGAAGAGAACAGTTCTGTAACAGGAGATATGAGCAGAGAACTTGAATTGGTTAGCCGGGAAATGAAACGCCGTAAGCTTAGTTGACCTCCTTGTCGTCCACCAGATATTATGGCTGTTTTATATTTGATAAAATTTTGGATATTTTCTTTTTCTATTAATTAAAAACTATATTTGTATTCCTTTATAAGCACAATTAGCCGGGGAGATACTGATCAGTACACCCGTTCTACTTGCAAACTATGTTTTCTACACTCGCCTTAACATTCACGCCAAAGTAATTAAAAGCTGCTTTGGCATGTGCAGTCCCGTTGCCTCAGTTATTGGAAAGTTTTTACTACCTGAACACGTTCAGACCCAAACATGATTTATTTATTTGGGGGTAGTAGGAACGTACTTATTTTAAAAAATAAGACTTTGTATAAGTCTGATAACAAGTTTGTTGTCGGTTTATATAGGTTTATTGTTTGGAGTTCGCGAATTATGTTTTGTTTTATCCCATGAACATACACTCAGACTTTAGTCTTTTGCTTGGGTTAACCTGGTAGAAGAAGAT
>NZ_JBOEFX010000038.1:0-42007 GCF_050633125.1 Lewinella sp. | reverse complement strand
TAGTTGAATAAACGATTCATTTCAAGTGTTTCAACTATTTGAAAAACCTAAAGAGAATTGCAGTTTATTTTCTGCGCAATACTAAGGAAGCAAAAAGGAAGAAAGGTATGTTCAACTATCTACAAAAAAAAGGGGTCTTGATCGCATGTTTATGTTTGGGCCTTGCTCCAGTTATTGGCTGGGGGCAACCATGCGACGGACAGGAAGGTGCTCTCCTTGATACACCAATACCCGTATCGGAATCCAGCGCCAGTAACCCTGAAGCGCATTGTTTCTACTTTCGCTTTGACAGCGACATTACCGGCTGGCCGACGGGGATTACAATGGATTTGTGGCATGAATACGAAGGTGATCTTGGTATTTTTGTCGAAGCCTGTGGGCAGCGACTCAACATTCTACAGCGCCCCGGAGCCGTAGGAAATTGTGATCCTGATTGTGCATTTGATATACCTAATGGCGACTGTGGAAGCAGTGCTATGATTGGTACTCAATCAGCCCCGGAAATCATTACTTTTTACGATAATGGTACCGAGCCAGATGGCGGTATCTCAGCTGGCGGCAACTTTGGTCTTACAGCAGATGATGCCTGTGGTGTAGGAACACCAGGAGTCAATTCGTTCGTAGATCTTTGGAGCAATTGCCCCGAGGGCTTGGTAGAAGCAGAAATATGCTTTACCGATCACGCTACCCTTCACCAAGGCTATGTTTCTAACCTTAATTTTATTTTCCCTAATCCTTATGAGTGTGGTTGTATGGATCCTAATGCGATCAATTACAACCCGGATGCCAGTGTCAGCAGTGGTGATTGTTTCTATGAATGCCAGGATTTTGATGTAATGAATACTGCGGTTCAAATTGATGCCTGCGCTGGTGATACCATCGTGCTTTCGGTTACAGCAGCCTTAGCGAGTAATCCCACTTTCGAATGGATTGGAACAGGTATAGGGAACAGCTTTTTAGAAGATGCGAATAGTGCAACGACCCGCGTTTTTATTCCCGCAAATTTTTCTGGAAATATAACCTACACTTGTACGATTACTGATGAATACAATTGTCAGGAGTTTGCCTCAACGCTTCTGACGGTTGCAGCAGCGCCGATGGTTGAAATCACTGGCGATCCCTTCGTTTGTGGCACGGACAGTACGCTCTTGGTACTACAAGGTGGCCCTTTTCAAAGTATTTTATGGAGCAATGGAGCTACAACCGATACCCTCCTTGTTGGTGCTGGAACCTATAGTGTAACTGTTAGTGATGGTGGGATTTGCGATGGAACGGATATGATTGTTGTGGGCGCTTTCCCCACACCTTCGGTCATGATTAATGGCCTTGATACGATTTGTGCGCTTGATAGTGTCCTCCTGTTTACCGATACCAGCTTTGTGAGCTATCAATGGTCCAACGGTGATACGTTGCCTTTTACAAACGTACAGTTGGCACAGGAATATACCCTCGAAGTTGTAGACAGTAACGGTTGTACTGCACGCGATACTTTTTCTTTAGTACACTATGATGTCACACCGCTCACGATTACAGGCCCTGCCTCTTTTTGTGTTGATGAGACAGCTGTGTTAGAAGCTTCAACTGGCTTTGTGAGCTACCTCTGGTCTACGGGAGACACGACTTTAGCTATCGAAGTTAGTCAGGCAGACACGATCATGTTGATGGGCATCGATAGTAATATGTGTTTATCTGAAGCCTCCTTTATAATAGATACCCTTTCTCTGCCTGTCCCCTTGATTACGGGGGCAGCTAGCTTATGCCCTGGAGAATCAACTACGTTGAGCAGTACAATTGGTTTTGTGGATTACCTCTGGTCAACGGGAGACACGACAAGTTCCATATTGACGGATTCAATGGGGATCTATCAATTAACGGTAGTGGATTCGGCAGGTTGTACCGGCATGACTGCATTTACAGTACTTGATGCACCATTACCCATGCCGGAAATCATGGGAGATACTATTTTCTGTATTGGAGATAGTACCTTGTTATCAGTTGCTTCGGGCTTTGCTACTTATCAGTGGTCAACAGGAGATACGACTGCACAAGTTTTTATTGATCAAACAGGAACTTACGAGGTAACGGTTACGAATTCGGCTGGTTGTGTAGGTGCGGATACCGTTATTTTGATCAACTATGTACCAGAACCCATTGTTATTGATGGCCCCTCGGAAATTTGTGCCGGAACGGCGACCACCCTCACCGGGCCACCTGGATTTACCGACTATCTATGGTCTACCGGAGCTACAACTGCGGCCATTTCGGTAGATTCTGCTGCTACCTATGTTTTGTTTGCCACAGATAGTAATGGCTGTCGGGTGAGCGGTAGTTTCACGCTTTCCGAGTTGTCGGCACCCTCGGTTGAAATATCCGGCGTAACGGAAATCTGTGTGGGGGGCAATGGGCAGTTAACAGCTAGCCCTGGTTTTGTCAGTTACCTATGGTCTGATGCCAGTGAAACCGAATCTATTACCGTTACGGATGCATTGGTTTATGGGGTAACCGTCACGGATAATTTTGGATGTACAGCAACGGCTAGTCAGGCCGTAAGTTTTTCTATCCCACAATTCAGTATTGAGGGTAATGATAGTTTTTGTGAAGGCAGTAGCACGACCCTCATGCCAGACAGCACCTTCAGCAGCTACCTTTGGTCTACAACAGAAGAAACAGCCGCCATCACCGTAGGCGATGCCGGAGATTATTCGCTGACGGTCACCAATGACTTGGGGTGTACTGCTTCCGCTAATATCCAGGTAGAAGTAGATACATTACCTGTACCAATGATTACCGGAAACCTAAGTTTTTGTGAAGGGGTAACCTCGGTGCTTAATGGAGGTCCGGGCTATACCAGTTACCAGTGGTCAACGTTGCCCAATGGTGGCCAGTTATTAACCATTAACAACGGTGGCTTTTATGGGCTTACGGTGACGGATGGGAATGGTTGTATTGGTGAAGACATGGTAGAAGTAACGACCTTCCCTTCTCCCAATCCAGAAATTCTTGGAGAAACAGGCTTTTGCCCCGGTGATACCACTGTTCTTACAAGTAGTGATACTTACGCCCTTTATTTTTGGGACAATGGCGATACAAGCCCACAGACGATGGTCGCAACGGAAGGGTTTATCAGGCTTACGGTTATTGATTCCAATGGCTGTGTAGGAACGACTGCCGAAATCGTTGACGAATTTGCCACCATTGATCCAGAAATCAACGGTGAGCTGCAATTTTGTGTTGCTACAACAACGGAACTGACAGTAAGTCCTTCATTCGAAACCTATTTATGGTCAAATAATGATACTACTCCTACAACCACTTTTAATATCCCCGGATCAGCAGGTGTGACGGTAACGGATAGTAATGGTTGTATAACAAGTAGTATTGCTGATCTGAGTCTCTTTCCCGAGGGCACACTCGCAGTGGTTGCTCCCGCAGGTTTTTGTGCCAATGAAAGTGCAACCCTGAGCGTAACGGGTGATTTTGTTAGTTATATTTGGTCCAATGGTGAAACCACTAGTGAAATAACTGTGCTAACCGCTGATACTTTATCCGTTAGTGCAATGGATGCTTTTGGTTGTACTTATAGCAGTACTGTAGGTGTTGTCGTTTATGACCTTCCCGAACCAACCATCGAAGGTGAACTTAGCTTCTGCGACGGCTTTTCCACCACCTTGAGTGTCAACGAATCCTATAGTAGTTATGCTTGGTCTACCACCGAAACAACAGATTCAATCGTTGTAGGAACTCCTGGGCCGGTGAGCCTTACCGTTGTTGATACCAATAATTGTGTAGGTAGCACTGGGGTGATGTTAACAATAGCGGATGGCTTAACACCTGGAATTACGGGTGATCAAGGGCTTTGCCCAGATGAAGTTACGACACTTTATGTTACAGAAGAATATGCGACCTACAATTGGTCAGATGGGAGTACTGGAGATTCGTTAATCGTAGATGCGGGTGGAACCTACACGGTATCTGTTACCGACGAAGCGGGGTGTACAGGAGAGATTTCTATGGATGTGGTAGCCTTTTCTGCTCCATCTGTTTCTATAACCGGAGATACTTCTTTTTGTGAAAACTTGAGTACGGTACTTGATGCGCAAGCGTCATCAGCGGGTATGTTCTTATGGGGTAATGGTGAGACATTACCTTCGCTTGAGGTCAACGCTGGCGGAGAATATAGCTTGGTGTTTACCGATAATAATGGTTGCCAGGCTAGTGCCTCGGCTACGGTAGAAATGTTGGCCGTGCCACCGGTAGCTATTTTGGGGCCTACAAGGTTTTGTGAAGAAGATTCAACCGAATTAACCGTATCAACTGGTTTTGCTTCCTACCTCTGGAGTACCGGAGATACAGGTTTTTCGACATTAGTAAGCAGTCCTGGCGATGTAAGTGTTACGATAACGGATGATGCCGGCTGCCAAAACGAAGCCCAGTCTTCGGTTGTTGAAATTGAACTTCCCTGGGCTTTTGCCGGTGAAGGGCAAGTTTTAGATTGTGATACAGACAGTGTTTTGCTGGGCAGTGAGAGTACTTCGCAAGGTGACACGATATCTTACACGTGGTCGGGGCCTGGGATTACGATGAGTAATCAAGGAGAGTTATCACCAGTGGTAAGCGAACCGGGCCTATATTATTTACAGGTAACAGATGAGGCTAATGGTTGTTTAAGCGGCATAGACAGCGTTGAGGTATTGCTGATGAACGAAACACCAGCATTGGAACTTGCAATAGCCGATACCCTGGATTGTATTACCAGTACAGTGGTGCTGGATGGGAGTGGCTCTGCTACAGGATCAGCGTTTTCTTACGAGTGGCTAGACCCTTCTGGCCAAGTATTAAGCGCTGAAACCTCCTTGAATCTAGAGGTAAATACACCAGGCATCTATACGCTTGTAGTGACGAACATGCTCACGGCTTGTGTTGCAGAAGGAACTATACCGGTGTTAGAAGATTTCAACTATCCAGCAGTGACTATTGCTGGAGGAGAACAGCTTGATTGTGCCATCATGGAGGTGAGTCTTACAGGGACTGTCACCTCTGCTACTACTACAATCGTTCAAGAATGGACAAGTACCGGAGGAAATATTATTGGTGACCCTTCTTCGGCAATGATTATGACAGATGCTCCTGGTATGTATTTTTTCACAGTAACAGATACCACAAATGGATGTGTTACGACGGAGTCCCTGGAAGTGGTCGAAGATGTTGTAATTCCCGAGGTTGTGACGAGTGATGTAATGACCCTCTTCTGTAATGATACCAATGTAACGATCAGTGGACAAGGAAGTAGTGAGGGGAATCAATTTACTTACCAGTGGTGGCAGGCTAACACACCACTACCTACTGCGACTAACCTCAATTTGATGGTGGAAGCGCCTGGTATTTATGAATTAGTGGTTACAAATACAGAAAACAATTGTAGCGCCAGTGCTTCTGTAGAGGTACTCGAAGACCCTGAAGCACCTCAGGATTTTGAACTAGTATTTGATCCTCCAACCTGTGCAGGTGACACTGACGGTAGTGTCTCTATTAGCGGAGTTAGTGGTGGGCTAAGTCCTTATGTTTATAGTTTTGCTGGCCAACCCTTCAGCTTGAATACCAATTTCCAGAATTTGGGGGCGGGTAGCTATCAGGTAGTCCTGGAAGATGCCAACGGTTGTCAGTTGACAGCAATAGCCGAATTAGAAGATGGTAATGATCTATGGGTGGAATTAGGTGATAATCAAACGATTGAATCAGGTGGTCAAGCTGATATTTTCCCTGAATTGAGCATCGATTCTTTGGCATTACAATCCTTGTCTTGGCAAACAGATGCAGAGTTACTTTGTCCTGAATGCCTCAATCAAACGCGTATAACCCTGTTCGAGGCCACGCAGTTTTTCCTAACGGTCACCGATGAAAATGGCTGCATCGCTAAAGATGAGGTGACTATTTTTGTAAAAAAGAGAGAAGGCATTTTCGTACCAAATATTTTTTCTCCTAACGATGATGGCTATAATGACTATTTCTATCTACAGACAGATGGCAGTACCATTGAAGAGATAAATTCCCTTCAAATTTTTGAACGATGGGGGAGTATGGTCTGGGAAACCAAAAATATTCAACCAGATGTGCCTATGCTGGGATGGGATGGAAAGCAGTCTGGACGGACACTAAACCCCGCCGTTTTTGTCTGGTTTGCAGAGATTGAGTTGAAGAGTGGAGAGAAAATTATTGAAAAAGGAGAGATCACACTAATAAAATGATCTACAAGGGTAAAACTTAAAGGCTTGTATTATTGGTTGTTAGGGCAAGTATCGTCAATGTCCGGACTTTATTTTTATTTGGTTTTTCTTTTTTTCCTAAAAGAAAAACCTACTTTTGTACAACAGCGAACCTATAAATGAAGATGATGTTGGTTATTTCCAAATAATTAGCACATCTAATGTCTTGCTTCTTTAGCCTGGTTTTTTTTGTATTAAATGCTGTGCTGGAGTAGATTAGACCAAAAAAAATGACAAGAGGGACAGACCTCTTGCTGTTATTGTATTTTTTAAACTCACTCGCGCTCTCGTAGACTATCTTTCTGTTATCAATCCTTATTAGTATATTAATACTGATAGTAATTGGTGTTACTGTATTTTTAATCTATCCGTCTATGAGCAAAATTTTACCAATTGTAACCTCTATTTTCCTAATTATAGGAATGCTGTATAGCAGTTTACTTCATTCGCAATGCGAAAACCCCACGGTAGCTTTACCTGATGTTTCGGTACCTGTGGATGGGGATTTAGACAATGCTTATTGTGTCACCCTTACTTTCAATCCCGCTTTGACTGGGTTCCCTACAGGTTTGTCGCTGGATATCCAGCATACTTGGCAAGGAGATTTAGCATTGTGGATTGAGGTAGATGGTACTTACTTAAATATTTTCCAGCGTCCCGGCGTACTCGGAAGTTGTACGGGAGGATGCCCTTGTGGTAACTCTGCTGACTTGGGCTCACCGGGTAGCCCCTCTACCTATACGTTTTCTGATGGCGGAGGTCCTGACCCTGAGAATGGCATGGCATTAGGAGGAGGTGATTATGGACTAACAGCTGATGATGGCTGTGGGTTAGGTTCTCCTGGAGTGACCTCTTTCGCGGATCTTTGGGCTTTGTTTCCACCCAATGGAGATATTACTACAAATATCTGTATTTCAGATCATGCAGGAGCCGATTCAGGTGTTGCGCTTGATATTACTTATATCTTTCCTAACCCGGTACTTTGTGGATGTACCGATCCTGATGCTATCAATTTTGACCCCAATGCCATTGTCGATGATGGCTCTTGTTTCTATGATTGTCCCGATTTTATGATGACAATCAATGAAGATATGTATGAGTTTTGTGCAGGAAGCAACAGCTTTACTATGGTTGCAACTGCACCTGGTGCAACAGGAGCTAGTTACTCTTGGACAGCTACCAATGGCGGCGACAGCTATCTTTCTAATCCTTTTGCACTAACGACTAATGTCAATATTCCACCTGATTTTGTAGGCGATATTGTTTATACCCTCACTGTAACGGATGAATATGGGTGTGAAGACTTTGTTGAAGTAGAAGTTTTGGTAGGAGAGGGTCCAGATGTAGAAATTACCGGAGACGATTTCGTTTGTGATACGGAAACGACGACCTTGGAATTAATCGGCGGCCCCTTTGATGATATATCCTGGAGTACAGGTTCTGGTGCCGATAATATCAATGTTGGCCCAGGAACTTACGCTGTTACCGTAAGTGACCCTGCAGGTTGTGAAAGCGTTACCGATTTTACGGTAGAGGCTTTTCCTAATCCAGAACCCACAATTTTCGGCCCTGACGAAATCTGTGACGGAGATGATGCCGTTTTGGAAGTTCTAGAAGATTTTGCGGCTTATGAGTGGTCTACAGTCGAGTTTACACAAAGTATTGTCGTCACCGATTTCGGAGGCTATGAGGTAACTGTTACCGATGATAATGGCTGTGAAGGCACTACAAACTTTACCCTTAATGTAGCTGCTCCTGTAGTTGTTACAATTTCTGGTGATTTAGAATTTTGTGAAGGAGAAGGAACGACGCTGGTAGCGTCTAATGGTTTTGTGAGCTATGAATGGTCTACAACGGAAACCTTCCAGGATATTTATGTAGATGCACCGGGCCCTTATTCTGTAACGGTTATAGATGATTTAGGCTGTGAAGGTACTGCGGAAGTAGATGTAGAAGAAAACCCATTGCCGGAACCCGAAATTGATGGCCCGGAGGCGGTATGCCCCGGAGAGACCATCACTTTGTCGGTTACCGAGAGTTTTGCTGGATACAGCTGGTCAACCTCCTACAGTACCCAGTCGACACCAGTAGATGCGGCGGGGATTTATACTGTTACCGTTACCGACGGTAATGGCTGTGAAGGAGAAACCGATTTCGAAGTAATCGAAGGCGAAGGCGTTGATGCCTTTGTTGAAGGAGATTTATTCTTTTGCCCCGGCGAAAGCACAGAACTCACCATTACAGATGGCTACGATACCTACGAATGGTCGAATAGCCTAAGTGGGAATGAGCAAGATATTGATGTAGAAGGAGATTATACGGTAACTGTCACGAGTGTTGATGGTTGTACCCAGATTCTCGATTTCTTTGTCGATGAGCTAACGCCTCCTAGCCCTAGTATCACAGGAGATTTGGCCATCTGTGAAGGCGAAAATACAGACTTAGTCGTAGTAGGTAACTATAGTGGCTATGAATGGTCGGATGGTACGACTAACTTTGAACTTAATGTAGATGAGACAGACACCTACTCTGTTACCGTTACCGATGATAATGGTTGTGAAGGAGAGACGAGTGTGGATGTTGTCGTCAATATTCCTGTTGAATTGGAGATAGAAGGGCCTGACGCACTTTGTAATAATGCCTTTGGGCAAGTATCTATTTCGGGTAGCTTCATGAATGTTCAGTGGATTGGAGGACCGAGTACTAACATCTATGACATTGTTGGCCCTGGACTTTATGAAGTCGAGGTCATTGACCAAAACGGTTGTGAAGCTTTTGCGTCTATCGACATTCCGGAAGGAGAAGCGGAGCCCATTGATATCGTTGGTGATGCCCAAATCTGTTCCGACGGTGATGGTCAGTTGATGGCTTCTGCTGGTTATGCTTCCTATTTATGGAGTAACAATGAAACTACGCAAACGATTACCATCACCAGTCCTGGTAATTACTGGGTCATAGGTACGGATAGTGACGGTTGTGAAAGCTTTTTAGATTTTGATGTTACGGAAGTACCGTCACCAACGCCTGCAATTGCTGGTGATCTAACTGTTTGCCCAGGAAGTACAACAGTACTTACAGCAGACTCTGGTTATAATACTTACAGCTGGACGGTCAGCGGAAACACAAATGAAGTCACTGGGGTTGGCCCCGGTATCGTTACCGTTACGGTTACTGATGCGATCGGTTGTACTGGAGAATCCAGTGTGGAAGTTGTGGAAGTGCCTAATCCAACACCTGTTATCTCGGGTGACCTGGTCCTCTGTGAAGATGAAATTAGTACCCTTAGCCTGGATCAACCTTACAGTAGCTATCTGTGGAGCGATACCACTACTGATCCTACCCTTGATGTGATGGATGGTACGACCTTTGGCGTTACGGTTACCGATGCAGAAGGCTGTATAGGTAGTACAAGTGTTACGCTGGAAGAGATAATTCCTACCGTTGTTATTAGTGGCGATTTGGACTTCTGTTTGGGGGAAACAACAACACTCAGTGTGCCGGATAACTTTAGCAGCTATGCATGGTCTACCGGAGGGACCACCAATACCGTTACGACATCAGGCATGATGGATGTAAGTGTTACGGTTACTGATGAGAATGGTTGTACAGCGACGGATACCGTAAGCCTTACTGAGTTTCCATTACCTACCGTTGCTATTACTGGCCGCCTGAGTTTCTGCCCTGCGGGTGGAACAAACCTTACCGCCACAGAAGGCTATGTCAGCTACCTTTGGTCAAATATGGAAACGACAAGTACCATCTTCCTGAATCAAGCTGGTACTTATACAGTGACGGTTACCGATGCTAATGGTTGTCAGAATACAGCTTCTGCAACGATTATAGAAGACTCAGAGTTAGACCCTGTTATTAATGGAGATCCTTTCTATTGCGCAGGGTTGAATACAACGCTGACGGTGCCTGATGATTTTAGTACTTACGAATGGTCAAATAGTGCACAGGTTAATGAAATCAGTGTTACCACACCTGGTATGTACACGGTTACGGTGGCGGATGAATTTGGTTGTATGGGAACAGCTACGGTAGATGTAGTTGAATTGGCTTTGCCAACACCTGCGATTACAGGGGACTTAGATTATTGTATTGGCGACAGTACGACCCTGAACGGAGGAAACGGTTACGCCAGCTATACTTGGAGTGTAGCAGGTGATACCGACCAATTTCTAGTGGTCGATAACCCTGGCAACTACGGCTTGACAGTCACGGATGATAATGGCTGTATAGGCACGACTTCTACGGCTGTTGTCCAGAATGCTTTACCGGTAACGACTATTCTAGGAGAGCCAGGGTATTGCCCGGGCTTGACGACCGTTTTGACAGCCGAACCTGGTTTTGTTTCTTACCTCTGGAGCACCAATACCAGTGGTAGCAGCATTGAAGTAGGAACAACCGAAATATTTAGCCTGTCGGTCACCGATGCTAATGGCTGTGTTGGTGTTGCTACCCAAGCAGTAGAGGAATACGTAACAGCGATTCCTGGTATTTCAGGAGAACCTCAGTTTTGCCCTGGCGAAAGTACAGACCTGAGTGCTGAGGCTGGTTTTGTTAGCTACAATTGGTCGAATGGAACGAACACTCCTGATGTGACGATTACGCAAACAGGGAACGTTTCTCTTGTTGTAACAGATGGCAATGGCTGTGTTACTAACAACAGTATTGACCTTAGCAACTTCATCGTAACAGCGCCAATGATTACTGCACCAGTTGGATTCTGTAGTGGCCTTACGGCTGATCTGTCAGCGACGCCCGGTTATGCGGAATACCTGTGGTCGAATTCAGCTCAAACGGCTGACATTACGGTCAATACAGGTGGTATTTACGAACTAGATGTAATAGATAATAATGGTTGCCCATCGGAAGCGGCTATCAATATTCAGCAATATGCTTTACCAACTCCGGAAATTGGAGGGTCTTTGACTTTCTGTATAGGAAACAGTACACAACTTAATGCTGGTGCTACTTATTCGACTTATAGTTGGTCAGACGGTAGTGATCAGCCGGAAGTTACGGTAAACACGCCTGGTAATGTTGGTCTTACGGTTACTGATGCTAACGGTTGTATCGGTAATACGGTAGAGTTTGTAAATGAAGCGACGGAACTTTCACCCGTTATTTCAGGAGACCGTGATTATTGTATTGGCCTTTCGACGACCCTGAGTGCGGGAACTGGTTTTTCAACCTATGAATGGTCAAACGGAGAGACGACCAATAGCATCGTAGTGGACGAGCCTGGTACCTATACCCTTAACGTGACGGATGCAGGAGGTTGTGAAGGAACAGCCATGGTTGATGTCATTGAAAATGCTTTGCCTACTCCTGCAATTACGGGTGACCTGGATTATTGTGCTGGTTTATCGACCCAATTATCCGCAACGCCTGGTTATGTTAATTATACCTGGAGTACGAACGCACCGACACCGATGATTACGGTAAACACGCCCGGAGCGTATTCTGTAACAGTGGAGGATAGCAACGGTTGTATCAATAACACCAGTACGACCGTCATCGAGCAAGCTCTACCGGTATTCTCGATTGTCGGGCCTACTAATTTCTGTGTGGATTCCTTTACCCAACTGAACGTACAGCCTGCGTTTGCGGCTTACAATTGGAGTGTGGGTAGTGACCAACAATCTGTGCAAGTAAGTACAGGAGGAACGGTAGGCGTAACCGTTACAGACTCCAATGGTTGTATCTCTTCTGGTGCTCAAGCTGTAGCTACGGTACCGCTGCCATTAGCGGATGCAGGTAGCCCACAAGACTTAGATTGTGATGTGCTGGAAGTGAGTATTGGCGGCAACGGCAGTACAACAGGCAATCAGTTCACTTATCAGTGGACGGGTCCTGGGATTACGCCTGCCAACGAGGATATGTTCTCGCCTACTGTTGGCGAACCAGGTACCTACAGTTTGCAGGTTACGAACGAAACCTACGGCTGTTTAAGTGTACCTGCGGAAGTAGAAATAACAGACTTGGCTTATACGCCACAAATCGTATTGGAAGTGCTGGATATTCTGGATTGTGCAACAGCAACCGTCCAGATTGATGCCCGTGATTCTGATGGAGGTCCTCAGTTTATTTACCAATGGTATGATGGAGATCTTAATCCTATTCCAGGAGGAAACACCTTACTATTGGATGTCAATGAAGCGCAGTTTTACACGCTCAGTATTATCGATACGCTCACAGGGTGTGACAATACTGATATGATTGAAGTAACGGAGAATGAATTGTACCCAGTAGCCGAAGCAGGCCTGGCTCAGCTGATCACCTGTGGAGAACCCGTGGTGACGCTTAATGGTAGCGATTCGCAGATGGGTGGGCAGATTACCTATGACTGGACAACGCCTGATGGATCGATTGTTGGCAACAACAATAACATCGTGGCTTCGGCCAATCAACCAGGATGGTACTACCTACTGGTAACGGATGAACAAAATGGCTGTGCCAATATAGATTCTGTTTTTGTTAGCCAAAACACTGCGCTGCCAACCGCCCAAACGAGCGATGATTTTGAGTTGGATTGTAATTTCCCAACGACGTCGTTAAGTGGTGCAGGAAGCTCAATCGGTAGCACTTACGCGTACCAATGGTTGCTCAATGGTAATCCGGTAAACGATGGAACCAGTCTACAACTGACGGCAGAAGCACCGGGTACTTATACCTTGATCGTTACCGATACGGAAAATGATTGTACGGCACAGGATGTGGTAGAAATATCATTAAACCCTGCTCAGCCGGAAGTCTTGAACTTCATTACCGACACCCCAACATGTGCTGGCGATGATGACGGCGGAATTATTTTGACAGGCGTGCAGGGTGGTATTCCGCCTTATACGTACAGTGTAGGTGGCGCGCCTTATGGTACCACGACAAACTTTAACGACCTTATTGCCGGGGATTACGAAGTAATCGTAGAAGATGCTACAGGTTGTTTGTTGCTTACAACAATTACAGTTCCGGATGGTAATGATTTGACGTTGGAGCTAGGGCCTGATCAGTACATTACAGAAGGCGAATTAGCGGATAT
Source organism: Lewinella sp. (assembly GCF_050633125.1). Classification (NCBI taxonomy): domain Bacteria; kingdom Pseudomonadati; phylum Bacteroidota; class Saprospiria; order Saprospirales; family Lewinellaceae; genus Lewinella; species Lewinella sp. Next base: position 28,699 of record NZ_JBOEFX010000038.1, on the reverse strand, counting down.
ATACCCAGAAATCAGTATTGATACCGCTGCTTTGGTGAGCATTGATTGGCAGACGCTCGCTAATCTTCCTTGCCCGGGTTGTGTATATCAACTTGATCTTGCCCTTGATGAATCTACCCAGTTTTTCCTCGATCTTGAGGATGAAAATGGTTGTACAACCAGAGACTTATTGACCATCTTTGTAAAGAAAGACCGGAACATCTACGTTCCTAATGCTTTCTCACCTGATGGTAATGGTGACAATGATATCTTCTACATTTTCTCTGATGATAGTGTGGAGGAAATTAGATCCTTCCTGGTGTTTAATCGCTGGGGTGAGTCGGTCTTCGAGGTGTATGGTAGCCAACCCAATGATCCTCGCTGGGGATGGGATGGTAGCTATCGTGGCCAACCCGTTAACGCTGCTGTTTACGTTTGGTTTGCCGAAATCGAATTCAAAAATGGTGATGTAGAAATTATCAAAGGCGACGTTGTCATTATGCGTTAAGTCTTAATAAACTATACTTCGGCAATCTAGGGTTGGCGAAGTATAAATAAAAGCAGCGGATTTTGTCATTTGTACAAAGTCCGCTGTTTTTGTAAGTGCAATTTTAACCTTGCTGTCGTTGTTGTAGCTACCATTTACCGTTGAAATAAAGGCTTTTCTCCCCTTTATTCTCGGATGTTTCTAATATTTTAAGGGAACTCCCTATCTTAGCAAAATCCGAAAATCGCACGGGCAATGCGACCATCGGTAGGATAAAACGAAAAACCAGGAGTACCAAGAGGACTCCATCTAACTTAGGGCTATGCTGGGTGCTATTGCCGGTGATATCATTGGCTCGATCTACGAAAAAGATCCGGTCAAAGACATGCGTTTTCCACTCTTTACGGAAGACTCTTGCTTTACCGACGATACCGTTCTCACTGTCGCAATCGCTGACAGTCTGCTTACCGAAAAATCTTTCGAAGATAACGTTAGGAGTTATGCTCGCCAGTATCCTTTGGCGGGTTATGGTGGTACTTTTAAAAAATGGATGACGGGCATGATCACAGGTCCTTACAACAGTTGGGGCAATGGTTCTGCTATGCGGGTAAGCCCTATAGGTTTTGCATTTGAGCAATTGTCGGATGTAATGAAAGCAGCCAAGGCCAGTGCCGAAATTACTCACAACCACCCCGAGGGTATCAAAGGTGCCCAGGCAGTAGCCGCCGTCATTTACCTTGCCCGTTCCGGTTTTGGTAAACCCCTGATAAAAGACCACGTTCAGCGTATTTTTGGCTACGACATGGAGCAGCGACTAGATGATATTCGCCCTGGTTATCAATTCGATGTGAGCTGCCAGGGATCAGTGCCTCCATCAATCATTGCATTTTTAGAAAGTAATAACTGGGAAAGTGCTGTACGTAATGCCATTTCCCTGGGCGGCGATGCTGATACCATGGCCTCTATAGCCGGTGCAATTGCCGAAGCTTTTTATGGAGGTGTACCCGTAGAGATTGAAGCGGAAGTGATGAAGCGTATCCCCGAATCTTTCCAGCAAACCATTGCTGTTTTTTACGAAGCATTTCCCTGGCAAGATTAAAAACTGACGGTAAGCCGTCTTCTACCATCATAAATTTCTGCTTAAGCTCACCTTTGCGTATTATTGTACGGCTTATTCAAAACTACACCCACTGAATTTCTCTTGAAATGACACGTTTCCTTCTACTCTTTCTTTTCTCCATGCTGTCTGTTTCGATTTTTGCCCAACTTGAGGTGACCAACGCAGCTCCCATTACACCGGAAAATTTGATATCTAACGTCTTCCTTGGCGATGGGGTAGAGGTGGTGAGTATTACCTATGCGGGTGATCAAGGAGCTGTAGGGTTGTTTACCCAGGGAAGTACCACCATCGGTATGGAAAGGGGAATCGTCATGACCACAGGAACTGCCGTTTCTAACCCTGGTCAAACCGGCGTAAATGCTCCGGCAAGTGCCCAAGCCTCTTTTAACAATGGAAGTAGCGCCACGGATGCTGACCTCCTGGGTATTGTTGGTGCCAATATCGGGATCAGTAACGTTACCAGCTATACCATTGAGTTCATTCCTGTAAATGACACCTTGAGGTTTACATATGCGTTTGCTTCGGAGGAATACCCGGAATTTGCTTGTACTAATTATAACGATGTTTTTGGTTTCTTTATCAGTGGCCCCGGTATCAATGGCCCTTACACCAATAATGCTGAAAACATTGCCCTCATTCCCGGCACCGACCGGCCCGTAACCATCAATAATGTAAATCCAGGGATGCCTGGCGCTGCGGGAGGCACAATAGCCAACTGTAGTGGTGATGATGGATCTTTGGCTTTCGCCGGATTTTATAATGCCAATAATGGCAATACATTACCCGTATATGATGGCTTTACGGATGTTTTTGTGGCTCAGGCTGTTGTAGAACCTTGTAGCACTTACACAATTAAGTTGGTAATTGCTGATGCGTTTGACGCCATTTTTGATTCAGGTGTATTCCTGGAAGCCAAAAGTTTTGGCACAGGCTCGTTGGATGTAGAAATTGAAGGCCTGGCCATTGATGGCGGCTTGGCAGAAGGTTGTGGTGCCGGTGAAATTGTCTTCAATTTACCGTCGCCTGTAGAAGCTGATTACGATGTAGAATTTGCTGTTGGAGGTACGGCAACACCAGGCGTAGATTACCCGACTTTGCCCAGTACAATCATTATCCCGGAAGGAGACAGTACGTTCCGTTTGCCGATAAGTGCTTACGAAGATTTTCTGGTAGAAGGTGATGAAACCATTGAACTTAGCGTTCAGCGTGACCCCTGTAATCGGGATACTTTTACCATTATTATTAAAGATAATCGATTGGTGGACCCTGATTTAGGTCCCGACCTGATCGTGTGCCCCACTGATGAAACGCAGTTGGATGGGACAGTACCGATTGCCTTGCCAGACCCTCCCCGTTTTGTAAACGATACGCCACTTTCCATCAATCAAACGAATGTACCCTTTATCTCGGAAATTGATGTCTTTGGTGTGCTCCCGGTAGAATTAGGCCCGGAGGCCATAAAAATGATATGTATAGATAGTCTTGAACATCAATGGATTGATGATCTCGATATTTACCTCGTTGGTCCGGATGGACAATTCCTGGAGTTAACAACAGATAATGGTGCCGAAGGCGGCAACGGGATTGCTTATGATTATTACGAAGGAACTTGCTTTACGATAGATGCAACTACGGTCATTAATTCTCCTGGCCCGTTTGCACCAGCTTCAGCGGTTCCGTTTACGGGAGAATGGTTGCCGGAAGGTGTATTTTCTGACCTTTGGGATGGTAATTACCGTACCAACGGTACTTGGCAATTGGTGGTTACAGATGATACGCAAGGTTTGGGAGGTACGCTCTTCTCGTGGAGTATCTGTTTCAACCCTGTCTATCAGGTAGAGTATTCCTGGAGCCCGGCAGCTGGTTTGAGCTGTACCGATTGTCCAGATCCTATAGCTTCTCCGGATACCAGTACGACTTATATCCTCACTGTTTCTGATTCTTACGGCTGTATCAAACAGGATACCATCAATTTTGATGTTTTGCCAGCTTTGACCATGTCTCCACTCCAGTGTGGAGAATTGACGACGAGTTCGGTGCAGGTTGTTTGGCCAGCAGTAGCAGGTGCAACTGGTTATGAAGTAAGTATTAATGGTGGTCCTTGGGTACCCGCCTCCGGGAGCCTAGAGCACTTGGTGACAGGGCTTGGCTTAGAGGAAGATGTAGAGGTTACGGTTCGCGCTATTGCTACCTGCCCCAGTTTTCCGTCAACGATTACCTGTACGAGTTTGAATTGTACGCCTGCTAGCTTAGCCGCCGTTCCTGTGGATGTAAACTGTTTTGGGGGCAGTGATGGAAGTGTACAAATAAACGTAGTCTCAGGTACGGGGCCGTTCTCCTACGAATTGGATGGCGTAACGAATAATAATGGCGCCTTTTCCGGCTTAACGGCCAATAATTATGTAGGTGTCGTCACAGATGGTGATGGTTGCCCTGGTAATATTAGTTTTGTGATAGCAGAGCCACCTTCGCCAAATATTACAGAGGTTATCGAAAACCCTTTGGATTGTAATGGTGATACAGATGGTGCCCTCACGGTAGCCATCACAGACGGAAACGGCCCATATACCTTCGATTGGGGCAGTGGGATTACAGACTCTATCGTGACGGGCCTCAATGCAGGCATGTATACCGTAGACCTGGTAGATGCCGGTAATTGCCCACTTTCTTTGACAATAGAACTAACGGAACCTGCACTGCTTTCTACCAGTGTAGCAGCTGATTCCGTCAATTGTTTTGGTGAAAACACGGGGCAAGCCCGCGTAATTCCTGACGGTGGCGTTGGCCCTTATACTTACTTGTGGGACAATGGCCAATTAACGGATACCGCTTTTCTGGTAACCGCCGGTACTTACAATATAGAAGTGACCGACGCAATGGGCTGTACTTCTAACAGCACAATCACAGTAGAAGAACCTCCGGTATTATCAGCAGTGGTGAGCAGCACGCCAGCACTTTGTAATAGCGGCAATTCAGGAAGCTTGATGGTTGTGCCTTCCGGCGGAACACCGGGATACACCTACAGCTGGCGCGACATTGGAGATAATTCCATTGTAGGAACGACGGCCACAGTTATTGACCAGTTTGCCGGTACTTACGAATTGGTAGTAACGGATGGCAATGGCTGTACGTATACCGAAGAAATTCAGATTGGTGAACCCGGTGTTTTGGAATTGACGAACTTGCAAACAAATCAACCCACCTGTACAGGCGCTTTGGATGGTAACGCCACGGTAGAAGTGCAAGGAGGTACTGGCCCTTATACCATTACATGGGATACGGGTATAACTGGAGATAATGAAAATGCGCTGGCTTCCGGCGATCACTATGTATTGGTGACAGATGCCAATATGTGTACCGATAGCTTGGCCTTTACGTTAGATGCTCCAATTGCGGTGTCTGTAGATATTAGCGCGGTCGCTACTTCCTGTTTTCAAGGAACGGACGGAACTGCAACGGCTACACCTACGGGAGGCACTGGCCCTTATACGTACCTGTGGAGCAATGGGGATACTGACCCGACGGCCACTAACTTGCCGGGAGGAATGGCGAGTGTAGAAGTGCGCGATGCCAATAACTGCTTGGCAGTTGCAGACATTATGGTCAATGAACCAACGGAACTTACGGTAATGCTTAGTGGTACTGACCCTACCTGTTTTCAGGAAACAAATGGCAGCATTGTTGCTACGCCTACAGGAGGTGTTGGCCCATACACCTATGCCTGGAGCGATATGCAAACAACGGATACTGCGACTGGCCTTACGGCAAGCAATTACAGCGTAGTAGTGACGGATGCCAATAGTTGTACCGTTATGGCTAACCTAACACTTGATGAACCTACTGTGCTGAGTCTCAGTACAACTAGCCAGGAACAGGCTTGTACCGGCCCCGCCAATGGCGAGGCTTCTGTAATGCCTACTGGTGGCACTGGCCCCTATACTTACCTATGGGAAGATGGTCAGCAAACAGCTACGGCTACAGGGCTTACAGCCGGTACTTATAGCGTAACGGTTACAGATGCACAAAACTGTCTTTTAGCTACTTCGGCTACAGTAGCTTTAGCGGAAACAGTAGAAATTCTTGATTTTGCTGTTACTGATGCAAGTTGTAACGACGGATCGGATGGTAGCATTTCTGTCAACCTGCAAGGGGGGACCGCACCTTTCACATGGAGTGCTCCATTGACGGGGTTAAACGCAGGTAACTATACTTTGACGGTTACAGATGCCAATAACTGTACCGATATCCTTCAGGCAGTTGTAGCAGAACCTACCGCTTTGGCGATCAGTGAAAATGTAACCAATGTCATCTGCGCCGGAGAAACAACCGGAGAAATTGATTTGAGTGTTAGTGGCGGTACTGCTCCGTATTCATACAATTGGAACACGGGAGCAAATGCAGAAGACATTACGAATTTGGGAGCCGGTAGCTATACGGTTACGGTAACTGATGCGCAAGGGTGTAGTAAAATATACAGTACTTCTATCGCTCAAGCGTCTACATTGAGTTTAGTAGGTGAGGTGGAAGATGTAGTATGTAATGGTGCTTCGACTGGCAGGATTTCGACCAATGTACAAGGAGGCCAACCTCCTTATACGTATAGCTGGAGCAATGGCAGTAGTACCTCTGCGTTACCGAACGTACTAGCAGGGGATTATACGCTGACAGTTACCGATGATTTTGGTTGTACCCTGGTAGAGTCGTTCAATATTGCGGAACCGACGGCTCTCAGTGGTAGCTTCCTCACAGATATGGTGAGTTGTAATGGTGGCCGTGATGGTTTTATTAAAGGGGAAATGAGTGGAGGAACACTACCTTACCGCTTCCGGCTTGATAATGGCGATTGGCAGCCAAGTCCTACTTTTCTGGCGCTTGGTGCTGGCAACTATACCCTTTGGGCAGAAGACGCAGAAGGTTGTCCGCTGCTGTTGGGTAACCCAGAAATTACAGAACCCGCTGAAATCATGATTGACCTAGGTGGAAACCGGGAAGTTCGTTTTGGTGATACCATCCGTGTTACTCCTGATATATCTAGTGATCTGCCTATTATTACTTTAGAATGGTCACCTTACGATAGCACCTGGTTGTCTTGCCCGGATTGTGGTTCGCAAGAAGTATTTACCAACGTTCAGCGTGATCTTTTCCTGACGGTGGTAGATGAAAATGGATGTACCTCCAAAGCCTGGATTCAGATTCGTGTCAGCAAAGATTTCCCTGTCGCTGTGCCTACTGGCTTTACGCCGAATGGCGATGGTGTAAACGACCGCTTACTGGTGCATGGTTTGCCGGGTATCGAAGTGGTCAGTTACCGTATTTGGGACCGTTGGGGCGAAATGCTCTTTGAAGATGCTGGCTTCCCCGTCAATGATCCGACCCGTGGATGGGATGGTAATTTCCGTGATGATTCCGTAAATGGCGGCGTCTACCTCTGGCAGGTGGAAGTCCGTTTCCCGGATGATCGTACGGAGTTGTTTAGTGGGCAGACAACTTTGATTCGGTAGAAATGATTATCATTTTTCTTTGGCGGAAATCGAGGCTAAAGATGTTGCGAGCAGGTTTGCGATCATCTAATTTGAGCTGATGTTCAACCTCTACCGAGATAGTTCTCGTTCCCGTAGGATTGATTGTTTTACCAATTTGTGACCTCTGCCGAGGTCAAGACTGGCAAACGCCTTTAAGTAGTTACTTGATGTTTTACGGCGTTTAACTTAAGGCTACCCGCCGTACTGTAGCGTAGCGGAAAGTATGGACGGGTAGATAATGTTGCACGCTATTTCATATATTAAATCCCTCTTAACTCGTCATAATCATGAATATACATAAGAACTTTACATGTGTTCATATAAAATAATAGATCCATGTCTTCTTTAGTAAACTTTGTCTCTTTTATAGTTTTCTTATAGATAGATATGCAGTAATACAGAAAAAAAGGATCTGAAAACGAATATTTGTATTCATTATATTCTTTCCTCAAAACACTTCCATGAGTATGACTACTTAATCCTTCTAATGCTACTTCTATATCATCTACTAGAAATCGTAAATCTGCCGCTATACTCATAGGGGTTAAGGAATATTCCATATTGTTTAGAAATACTTTTAATATCTCTTCATGCAGAGAGAAAAACTCTCCATCCTTCATAATTGCTCTTTTCAAAAGATTACTAAAAGTATCGGATTTATTAAATATAAAATCTGACAAAGCTGCTCTAAAATCATCTATCCCTAGTGTTATACTTCTCTTCTGCTTTTCAAAAATATCTTTATACTCACAGAGATTCAAACATAATTGATGACATTTAGCTGCATAACCAGAAGAAAAACGAACTATAAGTGATTTTACTTCAGTAGCTATATTGATATTTAATTCTTTAGAACCTCTATCAATGATCTCAAGTAATTCTTCATCGTCCATAGTCGAAACACGTATTTCAGCTACTCTATTCTCCATATCTTCGTTCATCTCTAAAACTTCACTAGCAGAAGTTACAGCCCCAATAGCTATTACTTTACTCCCATCATCTGTAAAAAGCTTTAACGAGTCAGCAAGCTTAGATTTTTCACTTCTATCTACTTTATGAAAATCTTCAATTATCCAGCAGCAGTTGTTTTCCTTAAGTAATTTTGATAAATTTCTTTCATTCAACTGAAAACTCACTACCCTATCAAAGTTATTACTAGATTCCGTTGTCAACTCTGTTCCTGCGCTTGCAGTTATTGCTTTCCAAAAAGAAATAGATGCTTCTCCTGTTATAGTATCCTTACCTCCGTTAGAATATTCACTCAGATAATATTTATTCAACTGATCAAATGCATCAAGAAGCATTTCCGAAAAAAGTGTTCCTTTTTTGCATATTGACTTTACATTTTTGTCGAATTTTAAATTGTACTTATTGAGAATAAAAGAAGATTTTCCTGATCCTGATTTCCCAAAAAGAATAATTTGCATCCCCGGTGTGAATAATGCTTTTTTGAGTTGCTTATTCAGATAACTTCTTTCGACATATATCTTACCTGTCGCAGGAGAAGAAGGTGTAAAGACATCAAAGACAGTCATCTTCTTATAGTTTTTATTAATCTAAGTAGAAATAAATTATTTATCTAAGATACAAATCAATCTTAGAACTCTAGAAAAGTATAATATTGCATTTAACTTACAAACTGATCACGCATTTTGATTATGAAAGTGAACTCATTCTACCTGTTAATTTTTCCCTTACTTTTAATGCTCCTTTCTTGCGGAGGAGATAAAACGCAGGAGGTTTCTACAGATAAAGTAAAACAGGTAACAACAGCCGTTGACTCACCTGTAGAAGAAAAAATGACTCATCCTGCTCCACTACCAAGCAAAGAAGCAATGCCGGAGGAAACCACCAAAGATGGTTCCACCAAAGAAGCGATTACTGCGATTCGTGCAGAATATGCTCGCCTTCAAAAAATGCTGGATGATGGTACACTTCGTAAAGAGGTCAAGACCTTTGACTGCGAGGGTGATCCTACAGAAGGGGAATTAATTCGCTATTATGAAGGTGATGACTTGGTGGTTCTACAGCATAATCAGGGCGGTGGGCATGGTTGGGAAATAAAACAAGTTTACCTTAAAGGTGGAATGCCTTTCTTTACACTGGAAGAAAGTGGTTACTGGACATTCGGTGGGCCATTGAATGAAGATGAAACCTCTAACACGATCGATTATACTAAAGAAGATAGATACTACTTTCAGAACGGGGTGTTAATCCGGCAGCTCACCAAAGAATTCGAAATGCACAGCTGGGAGACACTCCCCGAAGGTAACGAGGTTCCCAATGAAGAGGTGCCCGTTACGGAGCGCCAAGATTACCAAGATGCATTGCCTTATTTTTCTGACTTTAAAAAGGGAGTTGTTGGATGTTAGCAGATTATCGTCAGTCCTACACCGTTGGTGCTTTTGATATAGATGCTTATAAGCGCATGACGGCACCAGCTTTGTTGCGGGTGCTCAATGAGGTGGCTATGCAGCACGTGTTGGCACTCAAGCTCTCGGTTTGGGACTTGGAGCCGCACAAGATTGCCTGGGTGCTTTTGCGGCTGGAGATTCGTATCCATCGCCTCCCTGAATTAGGGGAACAACTGAGTATTCATACACAACCTTCAGGCTTTGAACGTGTGTTTACCTATCGTGATTACCGTGTAACCGACGCTGAGGGGAAACTGATTGTGGAAGCAGCAACGACTTGGGTACTCTTCAATATCGAAAACCGGCGACCGACCCGAATCCCCAGCTGGATTCCTGAAAGAATTCCTTCGCAGGCAGCAGGGGAGGAACCGCTATTTCGCCCGGCCTCCACGCTGCCCGATTGGACGGCTGCCGATCAGCAGCTACGTTATACCGTCGGCTGGCACGACCTCGATTTTAACTGGCACCTCAATAATACCCACTTTTTAAGACTGTTGTTGGATAGTGTTCCCTCTGCTGTTTTGCGGGAGAAAACGCCCCAGCTTATTCGTCTGCATTACAAGGCAGAAGCCGCCTTGGATGATGAAGTGTTGGCCGAAACAGCGGTGTTGAAGGACAAGCATTGTGTGCATCAATTACGGCGTGGTGATGTTGTTTTAGCGCAAGCAGAATCTTTGTGGATTGATTGAACCACCAAAGGGTATTTTGTTGAACCATATTAGGGATTATAAGGACATATAAGTATCTTTTTTTAATTCTTTAATGCCCTTGTAATTCCTTGTCTGGTTTTAAAAGATATGATTCAAAAGAAGCTACCATCTACTGCATGGACTGCCCTACTGGAATTGGAGGGAGAACACCTAAGCTTAGCAGGTCAGGGTGAGCAAGTTTCTGCTAGCGGGACAGTCAATTTGGTGCAGGAAGATCACCCTTTGGGTTATCGGATCCGCTTGACGTTTAGTCCGGTAGAAAAACACACTCAAATCAAATCTTGCTACTTGGAACTCCCCTGGCAGGGCGATCAAGCGGACTGGCTTTTGTGCAATGGCTTCCAGTCATGGACAGAAAGCTACTGGCGGCACCCTCAAGATTGCATCCCCCAACTCAGGCGGATCGCTCAGCCGCTGATGGACTACTATGGAGATTACCACATCCCCTGGATTTCGCGTAAGAAAGGCCACCTACACAGCTGGAGCTGGACAGAATGGCGCGTGAAAGACGCAACCCCAATTTTGCTGGCTTCCCTGAACGAAACAACGGCTTTTACCTGTTTTCAGTGGCAACAAGCCAAAAACTGCCTCAAAGTTGAAAGCGACTGCCGTGGTTGGGAAGTCACAGAGCCGGTTGTTCTCCTTGATTTCTTGGTATTGCAAGGCGCTGTCAAGGAAGTCTACGATGCCTGGGCGAGTGCGCTGGAAATGCCTGCTCTACGTGCGCAACCTGCTCGTGGCTGGACGAGCTGGTACCAGCATTACACCAATATTTCTGAGCAGGTGATTAGCGATAACCTCAAGGCTTTTCAAGGCCGGGAGCAGCCACTGGATTACTTCCAAATTGATGATGGCTACCAAACGGCGGTAGGGGATTGGTTATCCATAAAAGGCAACTTCCCTCGGGGGATGAAAGCCATGGCGGAGGAGATTCGCGCGACTGGGGCAATTCCTGGCCTGTGGTTGGCGCCTACGGTAGTGGATAAGCGCAGTCAATTACTCAAGGATCACCCGGAATGGATACTGAAGGATGCGAAAGGTAAGCCCCTCAAGGCGGGATATAACCCTATGTGGGGCGGTTGGTTTTATGCAATGGACACCCAACATCCCGGTTGGCAGGCTCACTTTCGGGATGTCTTCCGCACGGTGGTAGAAGATTGGGGTTACGGCCTGATTAAACTGGATTTCCTTTACGCTGCTTGTATCTTTCCGACGCCAGCGAAGACCCGTGCGCAGGTGATGCACGAGTTGTTGGTAAACCTGCGCCAGTGGGCGGGAGATGCTTACTTGTTGGGGTGCGGGACGCCCCTGGCTTCGGGCTTTGGCTTGTTTGATTATTGCCGTATTGGAGCCGATATCCATTTGAAATGGGAACATCGGATGCTGCGTTGGTTTCGCCATCGCGAGCGGGTTTCTACCTTGGCGGCTATGCGTTCGGTGCTGGGCCGCTGGCCGCTTGCGGGCCGGATGTGGCGCAATGACCCGGATGTGTATCTCTTGCGGGAGGAGAATTTACAACTCAAACCTGAGGAGAAATCACTGGTACACCGCTTGAATACGCTACTGGGGGAATTGCTCTTTACGTCGGATAATGCTTCTTCGTATGGCAACTTTCAGCATCAGGAAGAAGCTTGGCAAGCGGAATGGTGGGGGATGATGGTCATAGGCGTAGAGCCGCTTTCCGCAACGGAATTTTTGGTTAAAACAGCGCAGGGGGATTTTAGGATACACCTCGAAAAAAAGACGGGATGGATGTTGGCAAGTTCGGATGTGTGATGGTATATAACGTGAGGTTTGCCTTTTAGGAATAAAAAAAGACAAACCTCACATTATATAGTGTTGCTGGTCGGGGAAAATCGTGGCGAGGTAGGTGCAACCGACGCTGAACTCAAATCATAGTTAGGTGGTTTTGGTGAACCATATTAGAGATTATAAGGGGATTTGATAAGGTAAATTCACGAATTTACCCGACGAAATAGCGTTTTTTTGAACCACCAAAGGATACAAGAAAAATAACTTGGGTACCCTTTGGTGGTATAATACCCAAAAATCTACCACAACCCCGACCACCCAATCACTTCGGCCATGCGCTCAAATTGCCCGTAGGTGAGGCCACACCAGCAATGGGGAGGATAGTAAGACATGGCGTTACCGGTTTGGGTAAGGTAGAATTCACTGTTGGCATCGAGGCCAGTGTAGATGAAGCGGCACTCATTGTCGACGAAACTGCTCAGGCTGGTTGTTGGGTCATCGGGATCAAAAGGGTCTGCAGGAGTGTCACAAATTTCATCCCCCGTAGTTTCGCAATTGTCACCATTAACGAGCTGGTTGTCGACATCCTCGTTGGTGTCCAGTAAGCCGCAATAGTGCCCGAACGCATGGAGGAGCCAAACAGGAACGTCATTTAATGCTTGGTAATTGATGAGGATACCGCCGGTTTCATTTTGTAAGATACCTTCAAAAGTACTGAAGACGGGTTCTTGGCTGATGAAACCAACATCACTGACAATGTACAGGTTGATGCGATTGTTCTCATGGTGATTGGCCCAGAGTTGGTCCAGAACATTGAAGTTCTTGGGGACGGAGTACTGGAAATTTTCTATTGTGTCTACCTGCCGCAGGACAAATTTGGTGCAGATGGGTTCAAACCAAAGATTGACCAATTCCAAAGCTGCTTCGATTTCTTCAGGAGTGGAATTGATGGCCTGAAAAGTATCTCTTACCAAATGGGCCATGACGACGAATTCGCGATCAAGGCAGGTGGTAGATTGCCGCTTGTCGAGCAAAGCACGTTGTGCCTGTAAGGTTGGCGATTCGGCAAAAAAGAAGCAGCCCAAAAGAAGGGCAACAAGAAAAAGAAACTTAGTAGAAGGGGTAAGATTTAGCATAGGAGAGCGAGTTTAGCACTTGTCAGTGCATCATAAATCTCCGACAAGTTAACGTCAAAAGTGGGTATAGACAAATGGATTTCGGAGAAATAGTGTAAATTTAAACGCAAATATCTAAATAATCCCCAATGCGCACTTTCTACACCTCAAGCCGACTGTTCGGCCTCTTTTTGTTTGTTTTCTCTTCTTTGTTTGGGCTACAGGCCCAAACTGCTGATATTAATTCCGGCTGTGCTCCTTTGAGTGTAGCTTTTACTGCTCCGGCTGGCGCGAGTAACCCCTTTTGGGAGTTCCAAAATGGTGCAAATTCTACGACCTTAAACCCTTCGGCTATTTTTACGATGCCGGGGATGTATGAGGTCAGTTTGCGCGAAGGGCAGGGTGGAGCCCTGGTAGGCACGGTGACGATTACCGTTTTTTCACCACCAGAACTGGGTTTTACGGTAGATACCAATCGGGGCTGTGCACCATTGGTGCTTAATTTTGCCGATAACTCGACCATTGCTCCAGGCATAGGGATTACCAGCTACAATTGGGTGTTTGGCGATGGTGGGTCTACACAAGGGGAGACCCCAACCCATGCTTATGGTAGCCCTGGACTTTACGATGTGTCGCTAAACCTGGTGACCGACCAGGAGGGCTGTGACCAGACGACGATCTTCCCCGGAGCGATTACTGTCGGCGGGGTGCAGAACCTCAACTTTTTCACCAACCCCAACCCCGCCTTGGCGTGCGAGCCTCCGCTGACGGTAGCTTTCGCCAACATTACCCCACAGGTGCCAGGCCTAACTTTCTCCTGGGATTTTGCGAATGGTAACACGTTTAACGGTGCCGTTCCTCCAGCAGAAACATATATCAATAGCGGCAATTTTGAAGTTGTTCTGACAGGTACGGATAGCCTTGGTTGTACCGCCAATCGTAGTCGTTTCGTGGCGATCTATGACGGGGAGGTGCCGCTGAATGCACCAGATACGGTATGCCTGAATGAATATGTTTACTACCAAAATTTTGTTGTAGCAGACGGGGTAAGTTGGACCTTCCCAGATAATGTTATTGAAACCATTGATGACTTAATGGTGCCTGTCATTGTCTTTACCGAACCCGGCTGGCAGACGGTGACCGTAAGAACAGAAACCAATACGCCCATTTTTTGTGTGCGAGATTCTACTTTCCAAATTTATGTGGATGATGTAGATGAATCGCTTATCGCTTCACCGACCTATACTTGTGAGAACGAGCTGACCATTGATTTTACAGCAAGCTCTACCACGGGCGCTTTTTTCACCTGGAGGTATTATGATATGGTTATTGATGCGGGGCCGCAAGTCACCCACACCTATACTTATGTAGATACGCTGGAGTATGCGATCAACGGACTGGTGCAGTATTATACGACCCTCTATGCAACTAACCCTAGCGGTTGCCGGGATACCTTGATTCGGGCGGATACGATCTTCACGCCCAATGCGCTATTTATGCCTGACGTAAGTAGTGGATGTGCTCCTTTGACAGTGACCTTTGCTGATTCTACGCAGAGTTTTGAGCCGGTGATCAGTTATATGTATGATTATGGAGATGGAACCAGCGCTACATTTACGGATGATGACCTACATTCCCATACCTATACCCAGCCCGGCGTTTATGAGGTGGTTTTGAATATCGAAAATGAGGCTGGTTGCCGCGATACTTCCTATGTTCGACGCATTGAAGTAGGCGCTCCGCTAGACATTGATTTCACTTATGACGATGCCGTTGTTTGCGTGGATGATACCATACAGTTTATTGTTGTGAACCCGCCGCCAGAGGTCGATTGGTATGAATTTGTGGAGCCAGATACGCTGTACTATTACTACAACGGCTGTTTGAGCCAAACGGTTAATCCAGACATTATCATCGAAGGGCCAGATGTGAAATTGTCTTATGAAATAGATTGTGAATCGCCCTACGAAGTGAAATTTACCAGCACAACTTACGATGCGACGAGTGTGCTGTGGGAGTTTGGTGATGGAGTAACTTCCAATGCCTTGAACCCGATACATGAATACAGTGTCACTGGCGATTTCTGGGTGCGAGTTACTGCCTTTAACCCTGCAACGAATTGCCCCTCGCGTACTGATAGTACGCTGATTTGTATTCGTGATCTTCAGGCCGATCTTGATATTCCCTTTGGGGCCTGTCTTGGCGAAATGATAGACCTTGATGCATCAGGAACGGTCGATGTCAATGGAGAGTTTTGTGCCTATGGTTTTACCTGGATGTTTGAACAAAACAGCCGCCCTATAATGGGCAATGACACGATTCTGCCTTTTACATTCACGGTGCCTGGGCAAGAACGAGTGACGCTTATTGCTAAAGATATCAACGGTTGTAAGGATACCATCTCCAGATTGATTAATGTATATAGTATTGACCCTGATTTTACTGCGGATGATACGTTCATTTGTTCGCCGGGGACGGTTAATTTCACCGACCTCTCCGTAGCGGATACGACATTGGTGGGATGGACATGGGACTTTGGAGACAACAGTAATAGCAATACACCACTGTCGGCTACCCATACGTATACAGATGTGCTCACCGATTCAATTATGGTGGTGCTTACGCTCGAAGATGCCCAAGGTTGTACGACTACAGATACGTTGGCGATCAGTACTTACACGCCGATTTCACAAATTCTAACCGATGTCAATCCTTTGAATATTTGTGAAGGCGAGACGATCAATTTCAGCGCTACCCAGTTTACGGGTGGTGGTTCGTCGCTTACTTACGAATGGGATTTAGGCGTAGGCGATCCTCCGGTGGCGGGAATGAATACGGTCAATACCTACCTCACTGCAGGGAGCTACCCTTTGACGTTGAGTTACGAAGAAATAGCAACAGGCTGTAGCGGACAACAGCAAGCTACCGTGAATGTGCAAGCCTATCCACAAGCAGGGTTTAATAGCTCCGTGGATGACGAAGAAGTTGTTTGTGCACCAGCCCAGATTGCATTCACCAATACCTCTACTGCTGCGGGTGGGATGAGTTATCAATGGAATTTTGGCAATGGCTCCTTCTCTGCTGCCCCCAATCCTGTGACGACTTTTGATAGAGGGGAGTTTACGGTGACGCTGGTGTCGACGACCACTTATGGTTGTGCCGATACTTTGCAGCAGGATTATGAGATTGTGGGCCCATTAGGCACCTTCACTTTTGGCCCACAAGCCATCTGTGAAGGAGAGGCCGTCACCTTCGAGTTGGTGGATACGATGGATGTGACTTCCTTTAGCTGGGACCTAGGTGATGGTACAGTGATCAGCGATGTCAATCCGCTGGTTTATACTTATGAAAATGTACCCGTATTGGGCAACCGGCCAGTGACCCTAACACTACTAGGCGCTAGTGATGCCTGTGAGTTATCGGTGACTGAAACGCTGTTGATTCGGGATGTGCAAGCTGGCTTTTCGCTGGGTGATGCTGGTGATAGTCTTTTCTGCGCGGGCACCTATGTGCTGAACAATGAATCAGTCGGTGCCGATAGTTATAGCTGGGTGTTGCCAGATGGTAGCACGGTGAATAATTTTGAACCTGAATTTACGGTAGAACCAGGCACCTATACCATTAGTCTGACGGTAGAAGATACAGGTTTAGGCTGTGTCAATGAATTGAGCCAGACCTTTACGTTTACCCAACCGAGTTTTGCGCAAGCGATAGGAGATACCATTTGTCCGGGGGATACGGCCCGTTTGGCTTTAATGGATTTGCCTTTAAATGCCGAGGTGGTATGGGCACCGGTGACCGGGTTTCTTTCGCCCGCGACTGCTGCCAACCCGTTGGTGGTGCCTGTCCAGACGACCACTTACGGCGTAACGGTAACCGACAGTGTTGGCTGCGTAAGCAACAGTATGGCGACGATTAATATTGTCGAGCCTTACCTCTGGCAAGATATCGACGAGACCGCTTGTCCTGGAGATTCTTTATTGATAGAACTTCCGGCACCTGATTCCTTCTTTATCGTCACTTGGCTACCCTCGCCGCCACCCACGGTTATAGGTAACGAGGACGTGGACCTGGAATTGATTATCCAAGACGTAAATGGATGCTATGAAGACACTTATCGCTTCTTTGTACAATCAGTCTCAGACAGTTTGGTTGTGCCTAATATCTTCTCACCCAACGGCGACGGTATCAATGATGAGTTCCGCATCTTCACCGAAATAGACCTCGAACAGACAGATATGATTAACATCAAATCCTTCCGGGTTTACAACCGCTGGGGGCAAGAGGTGTACCGTGGCAATGGCCCGCTCGCCCGCTGGGACGGTACTAATAATGGCAAGCCCGCTCCGTCGGAGGTGTATATCTACCACATCGTAGTGGATGTGCTGAAAGCTGGCCGGCAGGAAGAACTGAAGGGGCAGGTGACTTTGGTGCGGTAGAGGGGAGGAATTGTTGAAAAAAATACTCAGATAGAAAATGGGATTTTCACATAAGGTATACTCAATTGATAGCAATAATTCAATTGAAAAAACAGTAGCAGTTATCAAATCTATCCGCAAGGAGGCTATTAAAAATGAGAAAGTAACTTACTACTATGGATTCAAATTAGTTGATATTCATCAATATAGAAGTATTGAGAATAGTTATCCTCTCAATTCTCATGTTGAGTGGTTATGCTTTAATCTTAATGATTGCCCTGGTCGTTCTATCTCTGATTTGATTGCTCTTGAAAAAGTATACAAACGTTTTAGTTTTTACAGTCATAAACCAGTTGATCGCTTGAAGAATGATGATCTAGGGTATTCAGTTGATGGCGAATTAGTCAAAAAGGAAGTACGACTAATAATAAAGTTACCAAAGAAGAGCACTAGAGCAAAATTGTCACGGATTGACTTGGTGATAAAAGCTCTAAATGAGGAAGGGATATTCCTTATGAGTAAGCAAGACATAGAAAAAGCTTTCCCATATGTATTGGCAAAGAATAAGAGTGGCAAATTGATTAAAGACAGAAGATGGTCTTCAGGCAGTGGTTGGACGATAGAAGGAGGATCAAATTTTATCCGGATTCTATTTGAATGTCGTTTTATTGACCATCAAAAGTTGAGTGTTGGCTTATTGGCGAAAAAGTGTCATGATTGTTTATCAAAAATCACTACTGGGACAATTGGCTACAAAGGGATGTTTTATGTTACGGATGTAGATTACTTCTTGAAGGCCATCATAAAGAAACCTGAAATTAAACTGTCGACGAATGTCTATATTGACCTTAATAGAATGAGTGATTTTCAGATAAATGATTTACTTCAACTGAATTTGCGGCAAGGTGATGAGGAGATCATAATGAATGATTTTTCCTGGAAGTGGGGCAATTCTAATTGGAATAGCCTTGTTTTATATATAAATAAGGATAGTCACGAGTTTGAAATACAGATAAAATTAGAAGAAGCGGATGAGATAGTTCCAAGAATTGAACAAGTGATTGGCCATCGACTTATTTTTAGAGATTGGTCTTAATATTTTAGGTACAGAAAAGTACTTACGTTAAAAACTGAAAAAATGTTACGTTGTATTTGCGCACTTCTGATACTGCTTTTTATCACGACTTGGTCTATTGGCCAATCTGTTGATTATACGGATCTTGATTTTCACTCTGAGTTGGAAGAGGAAGTTTTGGCGGCGACCTTTTTTGAGAAATTGCCAGATTTAAAGTCGAAGGTTCGGTTTCTGCAAGCCGTAGACAGTACCGCTACAGAGGCAATAGCTACCGACCTGACGGCGCATATTGAGCAAATTGTAGCTGACCTGGAAGCTGCAAACCTGACAAAGAAGAAACCCTTGAAGGCGGCAAAACTATTGTATGCTACCGTCCACGAAAGGTTGCTGACGAAGTACGACGAAGACGCTCAGTTTGCGGATATCTTTACGAGTGGTAACTATAATTGTGTGACGGCCTCGGCCTTATATGCTTTGGTATTGGAAGAGTTGGATTTACCTTACGAATTGCACGAACTACCTACCCACGTTTACCTGGTCTACGATCCTGCCGGGGAATACTTGATCGTAGAAAGCACTGCTCCGAGCACCGGTATTTTTGAGTTGGACAAGGAAGATATCGCCAAAGAGTTGTTGGCTGAAAAGCTGATCAGTCAGGCGGAGTATGACCGAAAGACGGCGGACCAACTCTACGCTGACTTTATTGAGTCGGAAGACAAGATCATTGATTTAACGGGCATATTGAGTGACCTCTATTTCAACGCGGGTGTACTGGCTATGTATGAAGAGCACCACTCAGAGGCGGAAGCGTTGGCGGAGAAGGCCGTTTACCTGGCCAATAATGAGATGAAGATAGAGTTGTGGAGTAATAGCCTTTTATTACAGTTAGACAACATGCGCTTTGAAGAACCAGAGAGCTTTCGTGCTTTGTTTGCGCTGCAATATTTTCCGGATTACGAAGCGCTAGCGATGGAAGATTTGGTCATGAATTATGGCAATGCCAGCGAACAACTTCTAATTGCCACGAATAAGAAAGACCAGTACATGTCACTGCGGGAATACTTTTTGACTCATTTGCTACCAACAGCTACGGAGACCAAGGCAAGGCTTGATTTCAATCATTTTGTACAAATGGGCCGGCACCACGGCTTATTGGAGCGGTATGAACAAGCCTATGTTTATCTGGACAGCGCTTACCAGCTACAGCCGGACCATTTGCAGGTACAGTCTATGCTACGGGATCTGGTGTTCGGTAATATTAACAAGAAAGCGAATGAAGAAGACCCCTACATCTTGATGGATTACCTGCAAACAGAAAACCGTAGATTTCCCTTTTTGAAGGAGAACGAACGCTTTCGGCAGCTCTTGATGTTTAGCGAACTGGCCCCTGTAATTGAAAATTTTCAGGAAAACCAGGAAGAAGAGGCCTTGGCAGCTTACGAAGAGCTAAAGCCAAGAATAGCCTCCCTGAATGACGGGACAGAAGCTTCGATAATGGCCATCAGTGAGGTGTTTACGAATGCATCCAGCTATTATTTCCGGATTCTTGATAAGAACGAGGCCTTCCGTTGGTTGGAAGAAGGCCTAAAAGTACTGCCCGGAAACGAAGAAATTTTGCGGAAACAGGAGATGCTGGAGGAGTATTATGGGAATTAAGTAAACTCAAATAACATGGGACTATGGTCAGGTTCAGTGCCAGGGCACACCGGTACTCAGTTTAAGCACCGTAAGGGATTTGTGAAGCAAAAGGAATTGCTGCGCAAAAACCTGAAAGGAGGAAATAACAGAGTAGGGGAGTGGGACGGTAGGCTCGGCAAGCGTAATAATCGCAGAAGGGTAGCGCTCTATGTTTTGTTATTGCTCGTTTTGCCAGTGATGATATACTTAAGTTGGCAATTCTCTCAGCTGCTGACGACAACGGTACGGCAGGAAACACAGCAAAACTACAAACTGTACCAAGAGGAGAGGTATGAGCACGAGTCGGTAGAATATTGGAATATGGTAAAGTTGGGGAAAGTACACCTGAATAGCGGTGATTACGCCTACGCACGGCGATTGTACCAAGGTGCATTAGCGTTATTCCCCTACGCCTGGGATGCCAATGCTGGCCTGACGATGACCCTCACCAAAATGTGTGTCGAAAATGGCCAGTATTGCGAGGAAGCAAGGGCGTATTTGGAATTCTGTAGAAGCTTGCCGGATAGAGATGAGCGGTCGTTGGATGGATTGGAGGACGAAATGAACGGAAAATCAGCTTTAGTCAAGAAGTAATAAATGGAACTTTCAAAGATTTATGAGAAGATCGTTAACGGGTGAAAAAGGTAAAATAATGAGGACTTTGATTAAGTATGTTACCGTTTTAGCAATAGGCTTCGTGGTAAATTGTGAAGCAAAACCCCTGAATTCTAGTATTGAAAGGTCCTCTGCGAAGGTAGCTTATAATATTACCGCCGATACAATAGGGCAAGGTAGCGGTGCTATTTTGAGTGATGGGAGAGTAATTGAAATTGATGGATATGATGTATCCATGTATGATCTTGATCTCGAATATTTGGATGTTGAGGTCAGTGAATTGAATAAAGATTTCGTCTTGTGTATTGCTGCAACTGAATGTGATTTGGAGCTTACAAGGCGATTGCTAATTGACGGAGCTGATCCCAATATGATTTGTGATGTAGATCATATTTTAACAGAGGTGTCTTTCTGTGGAGAATATGCATTGGAAATTACGCAGGAATTTCTGAATACTGGTAGTAATGTTAATGGTGCCGATGAAGAAAATACATCATTCTTATCTTATTCGATAATGGATGATAATATAGAGTTGGTGGAATTCTTGTTAGATAATGGAGCTAATCCAAGTCAGCGCAGTACTGGGAGTATTGGATGTTTACCAGTGCATAACATTAAAAGTATTGAAATGCTCCTTATGTTAATTGAAAGAAAAATTGATATTACAACGCTGTGCGGAAATGGGAGAAACTTACTGCACCAGGCCATAAGAGACGATGATTCTACGGAGTTAGCAAAATATTTGATCAAAAAAAGACTGGTTGATTTAGGGGCTGAAGATGATAATGGGGAAACGCCATTGGATTATGCTATTCGGTTTAAGAGGACTGAAATAATGGATATTCTAAGTAATTAGCAGCTTGGCGTAGCAACTAGAATACATTACCATTTAGCTGTATTCTAATAAGAGTATCGTTAAATGAAAAGTATAAGTATCTGAACGGATTCAAACCACACAACACCAAGAAAACCATGAAAAACACCCTCCTTTTTTGCCTTGCCTTCCTTGTTAAGCAAGCCGCGTTTGGGCAGAATTTAGTCCCTAATCCGGGCTTTGAATATTGCGTAACTCCCATTAATAATTGGATCTTATCAGATATTTCGTTTAATAAATTGATGATCAACTGGTTTTCTCCGAATTCGGGGTCTCCGGATATTTTGCAAAAACCGGAATTGGGCAGAATGAGGAATGAACGCCCAAACGTCGATATAGATACCTATAGTCCAAGAAATGGTAATGTAATGATCGGCTTGAAGCTGGTGGGCTGCAATGATGGTGACCACTGTAAAGAGTACTTGCAGGTAGCGCTAAAAGAGCATCTGGAAATAGGGGAGAAGTATTACTTTGAAGTATGGACGAAGCCAATTCGTACCTCAATAAAGGTTAATAATATCGGGATGCTGTTCTCTATGGATAAGATTGAAAGGTTTGGAGAAGGCATTTTTGATTACCAACCCATGTTGAATGTTGATGGTGTGCTGGATAATAGTGTAGACAACGATTGGGTTAAGATTTCGGACACTATTTGTGCGGATAGTAGCTACCAATACCTTGTTATTGGCAATTTCTTCCTGGACAGACAAACGCAAAAAATAGCAGCGCCAGGTGGGATCGACTATGCCTATTATCTCTTTGATGATGCAATGCTGGTAAAAATAGGTGAAGATTGTAATAGGATATCAAGCATCATGAATACCAAAAATATTCAATTTGAAACCAATAGCTCTAACTTGAAAATTGATGCTTTTGGTGAGTTGAATAAATTGATTGCTTTTCTGGAAGACCATCCCGATAAGGAGATCAGGATAGAAGGCCATACGGACAATGTGGGTACCTCGGCGGATAATCAAAAGCTGTCTTCAGACAGAGCGAATGCGGTGCTTGAATATTTGGTAGAGAAAGCGATTGCTCGTGATCGGCTAATGGCAGTAGGAAAGGGTGATACGGTGCCAATAGCAACGAACGCAAATGAAGAAGGTAGAAGGATAAATAGGCGGGTAGAAATTGTTATCTTGAATTGATGAGTAAAGCTAGCCCCTGCGTGAGTGATGTGGAAGGGTGGCCCGCCGCAGAAGGGCCAGACAGCGACTGAAAAGAGCTGGCCGAGCGAATAGCGAGCCCTGTAACGTAACGACCCCAAAGGGGGCACGCCCAAAAATAAAGACACCAAAACTATGGGATGGAACGGACTGAAAATAGATGGCCACAGCGGCACCCAGTTTAAACACCGCAAAGGGTTTGAACGTCGTAAACGATGGGTACAGGAAAAAATGCGTACCCAGGGGAAAGTGCGAGAAGGAGGATATGCGCCACGGGAAAGAGCAAGGGGATACCCCAGCTGGGTGTACTATTCGTTATTGGTGGCGGCAGGCTTAATTGTACTGTTTTTCGCAGGGCAGTTTTTGGGAGAGACGGTCGAGACGGTGGATAAGTACCACGCGGGAATAGTGAGAGGTATGCAAGAACAACGCACCAGCAACTACAATCAACTGTTGGAATTGGCAGAAGGAAGCCTTGCTGGCGGCTACTGGGACGATGCCATTGATGATTTTGGCCGCCTAAAAGAAACCTTCCCTGAAAACTGGGCCGTCAATATAGGTTTGGCCAAAGCCTTGGCAGGGAAGTGTGCCGCAGAGGGAGAATCTTGCTCCCTGGCCAGGGAACAATTGATGCATTGCTATGGTCTGCCCGCAAAAGAAGGCGATGTTTTGCAGCAGTTGGAAGACCAACTGAAACAATATTGAAAGGCTTGTGCTTGGCTTGGTTAATCTCTTATGAGATGTAGTTAAAAAAAACGTGGAATTAAGGGGGGCNNTCAATTAGTCTTGATGAGCTTTTGTTTTAGGTTGCCCAATGTCAGGTAATAAACTCCTGTGGGGTATGCACTTAGATCTATTTCTTTCCTTGGTGTTTGGTGCACCTCTTCCTGATACACCCGTTGGCCCATCGAATTGTAGATAATCAATTTTCCTTGCAGTGGTTCTTCTTTCGACTGGATCGTGAAAGCGTCGAATACAGGGTTGGGAAATATCGAAATGCCAGTAGGGCTTATGTCTTCTGTACTTACAGGAATAAAATAGCATAGATCAATTCCCTCATTGGCCAAATCGACCATGTATTCCATGTCTACCCCCGTTTGGAAACAGAGTAGCTCCGTAGAAGAGCCGATACAGTTAGGAATGATGAAACTAGTGCTGCCAAGCCCCTTGATCCAGGGGGCTCCACCATCAAAATTGAAGCGTTCCCAGCGTCCTCCAGAAATTAGGGTAACGGAATCCTTGGAAGTTAGTTGATAGCTACAACCATTGATTTGGTCTTCGAAGAGGTCGCCTACTTCTAAAGAGAAGTCATAAATGATAATTTCAGGAAGGTCTCCTTCTTTTAAGAAGACCCTGCCCAAGCTGTCTTCTCGCATCAAAAAAGGGCTATCCTCCCAAAATGCTGCGTAATCAAACTGATAGCTGGTTTGGAGGCGGTAGTAGGTCTCATTATCTACCATTTCGGAAGCTCCGAAAGTGAATATAGTTGTGTAGCCTGTAGGGTGAGTATCAGGCCAGCTACCGATTAAGCCAGTGTCTGTATAATAGGACCAGAGCTTGTTTTGCTCAATCATTTGTTGGCTAGAAAGTGTGTTGCTCGAGAGAAGAAGGAATAGGGTGAAATAGAATAGAGGTAAGAAGTTATTTTTCATTACTTGAAATGTTTAGCGCATGTTTGGGACGGTTTCGTCACGAAAATAAAGGCTTTAGGGGGCTGGCGAAGCTGCGAAATTCGANNGGGCTAAGTGAGTATTTTGCAGCGAAGTCAGGTTCGTAAAATCTGGATTCGGAGTACGAACAAGTCACAAATATGCGCTTAGAGCGTCGTTAAAATTTTAGTCCATTTAAAAATAGCGAAAATAACTATTGATAATCAAAGAATTGTCAGTTTTAGCAACTGAATGACATAGGTTGAATACAGGGATTAAACTCCGCCTTTGGTTAGATTCATGAGTATACGCTAGCAAATCCCGTCTTCTTATAATCTCTTATAATCCCTCATATGGTTTAAAATAATCTTTGGCGCCCTTTGGTGGTTCAAAAGCCTACTCTTCGTGCCAAACCACCGCACCTTCCGTATCCAGATACGACCACTTACCATTTTTGGCTACCAAGGCGAGGCCATTCTGAAAACCATGTGCATGATCGTATTGAAAGGGAATGATCGTTTGCCCCCGTGCATCAATAAAGCCCCATTGGCCCTTTTCGCGTACGGGTGCGAGTCCTTCTGCAAAGTCGAGCGCCTGACTATAGCGGCAAGGGATGACCAAGTCCCCCCGCGCATCGAGGAAACCAACCTTCATGCCATCACTCACGCGAGCAAAACCATTATGGAAAGCCTCGGCGGTCAGAAACTGTGGTTTCGCGAGCCACTCACCGTCGGTTTGCAAATACCCCCAATGGTCGTTGATCACAATAGCAGCTAGCCCTTCCGTAAATTGAGGCGGATGTTCGGGCGACCAACGCCAACGTGCCGTCGTGACCACTTCGCCATCACGGTTGAGCAGGCCCCAGCGGCCATCTTCGATATATACGCCTACCTGGCCCATCCACGGCAGTGTGAGGTCGTAGTCGGGATCTACCATCCACTGCCCGGCGGTGTCGATGTAGCCAAAGTGGTTGCCCAGCTTGGCGGGGGCACGCTGATGCAGGAAAGGCGCCACCAAGTCGAAACTGAAATCAATGGCTACGGCGCCTTCGGGATCAATGAAGCCATACAATTGTTGGCTTTTGACAGCTGCGAGCCCGTCGCTAAAGTCCATCGCAAATTCATAGATACAAGGAATGCGAATACGCCCTTTGGGGCCAATGAATCCCCAGTTTTGAGCCAGCTGCACCCGGGCCCGTTCGGATTCAAAAGGAGAGATATGCCGAAAGAGGTGCCTGAGCAGCGGCCTCCCCAAGGTGTCAAGCGGCACCCAATGGTCGATCAACTCCACCAGCGCAAAACCATTGTGGAAGTCTTCAGCAGCCAAGTACTGCGGTTCAATAACAACTTGCCCTTCCCGGTCGATAAACCCAAAACGGCCTTGTTCGCGGATAATGTAACGATGGTCTTTCATGTGAGGGCGAAGATAAGCTGGACTTTTGGAATTTTACCTATGGTTGTAGAAGGATGCGGAGCGACTTTGTTGCTCCTAGAGGTAGAGCGATTTTTAGTGTACGCTTTCATATGTTTTCGGGAGAGTGTTGAGCCCCAAGCATATTCCCAAGGTTTGAAAAATAGGAAAGGAACTGTTCGCCCCCTTTACTTAGGCAAACAGTACACCACCGAGATAAAAGATTTCCCTAAATTTGAACAGCGGTGTGCATCCCTAGCATTGGTTGCCATCACACCAGCACCATCGCCAATAAAAAACTACGTAATTTAGCAAGATGAAGATCAAAGAACTTTGGATTTATCCCGTAAAATCAATGGCAGGCAACGCCGTGACATCCGCGACTTTGGCTGCCCGCGGTTTCCTAGATGATCGCCGCTGGATGTTGATCGACGAGAATGGCCGATTCATTTCCCAGCGAGAATATGCTCAATTGGCACGTTGGCAAGCTCGGACAGATGAGCAAGACCTGGTCTTGGAACACCTCGATACTGGCGAACAGCTGCGCATCAAAGAAGCCCGCGCGGATGAAGGCCCATTGGTAGAAGTCCAAGTTTGGGACGATCGATTTTCCGCCTGCCTGGTAGAGTCGATTTCAGGAGAAGACTTGAAGGCGGCTTTGGGTATTCCTTGCCGCTTGGTGTATATGCCCGAAGATTTTGATCGGCCGCTTGATCCCCGCTTCGCAAAAGGAGAAGAATGGGTGAGTTTTGCTGACGGTTATCCTTATCTGGTGGCCAACCAAGCCTCCCTGGATGCTTTGGCCGCAGAGGTAGGAGAGGAGTTGAATATGCAGCGTTTTCGCCCGAATATCGTAGTGGAGGGCCCTGCCGCTTTTGCGGAAGACAATTGGCAAGCTTTACAAATTGGTAAAGAAGCTTTCCGTTTGCCGAAACCTTGCTCCCGTTGTATCGTCATTACCATTGATCCTGAAACCACAAAAAAGAACCCCAGCGTATTCAGAAATCTGGCGGAAATGCACAGCCTGAACAACAAAGTCGTCTTCGGAATGAACGCTTGCTGGGAAGGCAGCGGTGAGGCTGTTTTGACAGTAGGTGAGGAGGTTGTGGTGCCGGTGTAAAGGTGTAAGGGTTGGGGAAGTGTAAGGGTGTATGCCGAAGGCCATGCAAAATGCAAATAATATATATTCCTAATCTCGTAAATCGATCAATGAGTAAATTAAGTTTCAAAAAAATAGTTGTACCGATAGCGCTTATCTTTGTTTCTTTTCAAGTGTTAAAAAAATGCTCGTTTTATGCTTTGCCAACAGAAAGGTTGTCAGCCTTTGAAATAGATATTGACGAGAGTTATGACAATGGTGAGTATCAATTAATCATCAGAAATCCAGTAGATTGTCCTTTGCGATTTTTTTTAAACTGCCAAAATGAAGAGGTAAATGAAATACTCAATGCTATTTCTCCTGTACTTCTTGGAGCAAAATCTGATACGAGTATAATCATCAAAGATAAAGGTGATCTAAAGGGGAAAATTGGATTAAGTTTGAAATGGGGGGATCCTGAACTTCCTATACTTTCCACTCAAATTGGAAGCCTTCCTTATCCAAGCGGTAAAAGCTATAAATTGCTACAGGGTAATAACTCAAATCCCACACATAATCATCAAGGATCAAGGTATGCTTTTGACTTTACATTAACTGTTGGAGATACAGTTACTTCAGCTCAAGATGGCTATGTTATTGGAGTTGTCGATGGTTATAAAGGATGGGGGATGAGTGATAAATGGAAGTCGTTTGGAAATCAAATTATAATTTATGATACGACATCTCATTTATTTACCATGTATGGTCATTTAAAACAACATGGAAGCTTGGTTGATGTAGGCGATTATGTAAGGATTGGTCAACCAATTGCATTGAGTGGCAAGACAGGACAAACTACGGAGGAGCATTTGCACTTTAATGTACTCCAAGCAGATCGTGGAAAAAGAGGGCTGAAATCATACGCTTTGGATTCTATAGGAACTTACAAAGTTGATCAACTAAAAAGGTGCCAATGGATGAAAAACTAACATGAGTCATCCCGAATTTTGGCTAAGGCCAAAATCCAGCCTGATTTTAATTTAGAAAAGGTCATTGAACATCTGAAAAGACTGATTTATCTGACTTTTTGTACGAAACCCCATGATTTCTATTAGTGAAATCATGGGGTTTCGTTTTTAACGATAAGTTTTGCGGTTGGTCAGCACGGATTTTGATGACAATCAAAATTCGAGATGACTCATATTCGTCTTTAATAGTATTTAATTCCCAACTTCGACTATAAAAGCCGATGTTGGGAAATTGATAAACCTGTCAACGTTATTTAGGGAAGCTCAGAAGCTCACTTACACCCCTAAAACCCCTATACCTCCATCGGTACATCCATCAACAACAATTTAGCATCGGCGGTAGCCTTGATCTCAAAGGCTTCCGTATCCCAGATGCCGAAGCCATCGCGCTTGCCGAGTTGTTGCCCGGCTACTTCAACTTCTCCTTCAATTAAAAAAGCATAAACGCCATTGCCTGAGTGTTTTATGTTGTATGTTCCACTCCATCCCTTTTCCAGGTCGCCCAGGTGAAACCATGCATCTTGGTGTACCCACACACCAGCGTCGTCTTTGCTGGGCGAAAGCACTTGCTGGAGCTGGTTCTTGGTATCGTTATTCGATAATGTAATCT
>NZ_JBOEFX010000037.1:0-68689 GCF_050633125.1 Lewinella sp. | reverse complement strand
CTATAACAACGAAGTAACTCGCACTTATACGGCTGCTGCCGGAACAGTGATTACGATCAACTTCGTAGACCTGGAGAACAGTGATTGTGTAACGACACTGACCTTCACAGCACCTGATTGTGGTGATGAGCCATGTGCGATTGCTTGTGTAGCTGAGCCTTCTGTTTGTAACGACAACGGTACGCCGCTTGACGGAACAGATGACACCTTTACCGCAGTGATTATTGCTGCTGGACAGGGGACAGGAACCTGTTTCACTTACGTAATCGACGGACAGACCCTTACAGGAACTTACGGAGAACCATTCGAAGTAGGACCATTCCCAATCAGCGAAGGCAATGTGATCTTCGAAGTGACGGATTGTGACAACAACGATTGTTCACACTTGATGTTAGTACTTGCTCCGGAATCATGTTCTGATGGCAACCTGACGGTAGAGTGCCCAACCAGCAATCACTTCTGCCCAATCTTGGGTGAAGACATCATGCTGTACCGCACCGATCCGTTCGAATGTACTTCTACTGTTGTTGTTACGCCTCCGGAAGTGAGTGGTGCATGTGGTGATGGCGACATTACCTTCACGGTAGAACTGGTAAATCAGTTCGGAACTGTACTGCAAACCATCGCTGCTGGCGAACCACTGGTCTTCGAAAATGTAAGCTTAGGAGATTACTTCCTACGTTACAATGTAATGGACGACTGTGGAGTAACAGGAACACGCGACTGTACCATCCGCGTAGCGGACATCGACGAGCCAATTGCTATCTGTAATGGCGCACTCAATGTTCAACTGGGTGGTTGGGGACTTGCTCGCCTCTACACACAAAGTGTGGATGCAGGAAGCTACGACAACTGTGCGATCGCTAGTATTGAACTACGCCGTGCGATTGACCGTGACCTGGAAACTTGTGAGGACCTCGATGAAACCGAGTACAGTGCCTGGGGGCCATACGTTGAGTTCACTTGTTGTGATGCCAGCACTTACGTAACCGTAGAGATGCGCGTAACCGATGTGAACGGTAACTACAATATCTGTTGGTTGGATGTATTGGTAGAAGATAAGACCCTACCATACTGTACCGGCCTTGCGAATGTACTTGCTGAATGTGATGATCTGCCTGCCAACTTTGATCCTACGAATACGGCACAGTTGAGCACATTGTTCGGTGAGCCTGAAGTAATCGATAACTGTTCTGCTGAGGCGAATGAGCAAGCCCCTGTGGTTGATCTCGACGCCAATGGCAACGGTACGATCACTCGTCGCTTTGTCGCGATTGATGCAGCCGGTAACGAATCTAGCACAACGTTTGAGCAAGTAATCACGATCATTGGTTGTGATAACTTCAACCCGAATGGTGGCGGAGACGGTAGCACTAGTCAATCACAATTTGATGATGCAGTGAATGGCGGGCTTGCCCAGTTGTTGCAGAACTACCCTAACCCGGCTAATACGACGACGGTAATTCCGTTCTACTTGCCAAGCGAGGGTAACGCAACGATTGAAGTCTTTGATGCTCGCGGTAGCCGCGTATTCAATGTACAGGACAACTTTATGGAAGGACGTAATGAAGTTCGTGTGGATGTAAGCCGCCTAAGCGATGGCCTCTACTTCTACAAAATGACTTACGGCGACCGTCAGTTGACCAGCAAGATGATGGTAACGAAGAATTAAGAGGAAAGAAACGGTTGGGCCGGGTGCAATATCCCGGCCCACTTCCGTTTTTTTGAATGATACAAGTAATGACAAGGTTGAATACAAAAATTCAACCCCAAATGAAATACAAACGGAGTACACACTATGAACACACGGGCACCTGATGAAGGTGAACCCAGTTAAGGGAAGGGGAGGTTTTGAGCCTCCCCTCTATTAACAAAAAAGAAACGACTGTAAAAAGAGACCGGCTCACCTCCTTCGGGAAGTGGCCGGTTTTGCTTTTTAGGGTGTGGTGCGCGTTGAAAAATCAAGGCAAATTCATGAATTTGCCCCGAACTCGCGCTATTAACGAATCCCAATAACCAGTACAGCGATTGCGCGCAGGCCGTGAGGCCGGAGCGCGGGCCCCGGAGGGGGCTGGACGAAGGATGGCAGCGGTTCCGCTCCTTAGGGTCGGGTTTAAAACCCGACCCTAAGGAGCGGAAAGAGCGAACAGCCTGGTGGCGTATTAGCGTTTGCATTGCAACGCTAATAACGGCACGGCCCCTAAATCAGAAAAGAGGTATAACGCAAAAAGCCTGTCCTCAAAAGAGAACAGGCTTTTAAACAAGTGGGCCCAGTAGGGCTTGAACCTACGACCTACGGATTATGAGTCCGTTGCTCTAACCAGCTGAGCTATAGGCCCTTGCTATTAAGCGCGGCAAAGATACGGATACCCGCGACTTTGCGCAAAGAAAAATGCTTAGAAACGTAAAAAAGTTCCTCAAGCGAAGTCAGAAATCGAAAGTGGGAAGTCGGAAGTAGTTACTTTGGTTACTTCCGACCTCCCACTTCACATCTCCGTTTTCTACTTATCCATATGTACATCCATCTGCGGGAACGGAATGCTTACGCCACCGGCATCGAATCCTTTCTTTACGTGCTCTTGCATGTAGAAGAAGGTGTCCCAATAGTGTTCGCTATTACAGAATGGGCGAGTGTTGAGGTTGACAGAACTGTCGGCCAGTTCGCCAACAACTACGCCTTGTGCAGGATCATCCAATATCCAAGGACATTCTTTACCGACGGCCAGAATGATTTCCCGAGCTTTGTCGATGCTGTCGTTGTAACCAATACCAAAGGTGAGTTCTACCCCAATAATTCCCTGGCCGGAAATGTTGGTGATCACATTGCTGGTCACGACCCCGTTGGGGACAATGATGTGCTTGTTGTCAAGTGTCACCAAAACAGTATTGAAAATCTGAATACCTTTCACGGTACCTGTTTCGCCACCGCCAATAGTTACCAAATCTCCTACTTTGTAAGGACGGAAAGTGAGTAGTAGTACCCCACTGGCAAAATGCCCCAGACTACCCTGTAGTGCTAGGCCTACAGCGAAAGCTAATGCACTAAAGATGGCAATGAAGGAGGTGGTCTCGATGCCGAACATGCTCGCCGCAGCTAACAATAGCATTACTTTAAGACCAACATTCACCAGTGAAGAAAGGAAAGGACGAATGGTTTCATCAATACCTTTTTTCATCATACCTTTGTCCATGGCAGAGGTAATCCGACCAACAATCCAGAATCCAATAATCAGGGTGAGTACCGCGCCTATCACTTTTGTACCGTAGGCGGTTACCAGTTCTGATAATTTGTCTAAGTCAAAAAAGTCCATAATTATTTTCGGTTTTTATATAAATGGGTGTAATTACAATTGATCTTCCTGTAGCAACAATAGCGTAGCTGTTCGGCGGTAGCACAGAACTAATTAATAGCTGTTGTATCAGATGGGACGAGTATAAGACGCACAAAAATAAACAAGTAACAGTACGCTCCTCCAAAAGTAGCAAAAGTTTATGCAGAAAAAGTACCTCACCAAGGCCCAGGCTTTAAAAAAACTCCAGCGTTATTGTGCATATCAGGATCGTTGCCATTCGGAGGTGCGCAGTAAATTAATCGAATTGGGGGTATACGGTGATACGCTGGAAGAGGTGATGGCTGAACTGATTATTGATCGTTTTCTGGATGAGGAACGCTTTGCTCGCTCTTATGTTGGGGGCAAGTTTCGTGTCAAAAAATGGGGACGTATCCGCATCAAACAGGAATTGAGGCGACGCAAAATATCGGCTTATTGTACAAAGAAAGGATTGGAAGAAATCGAAGAGGAAGACTACCTCGCCTGCTTGCGATCGATCCTCGAGAAAAAAATCAAGGAATATTCACGTAAGGATAATGATTTTATCTCTCACCAGAAGGCTGCCGTTTACGCCAATGGCCGAGGCTACGAATATCCCCTGATCTGGGAGATACTTAGGGAGATAAGGGTTGATAGTTGATGGTTGTAGGTTACCATCAACTATCCAACCTTTTAAATCGGAAATCGGAAGTCGGAAGTATTTTTATTCGCTAGTGTTGTCTGTATCTTTGGATATTCGTATGCTTCATTACTTCTGACTTCCACTTTCCCTCTTCCGACCTCCCTAGCGTCTCAACAACAATACCTGCCCCTGCGTCCAGGTACCGTCATTAGCTTCGTGGCGTAGCCAGTAAGTGCCGGCAGGGTACTTGCCCAAATCCATTTCTAACTGGTCTTGAGCATTTTGTTGCAATAGTAGTTTTCCTTGCGCATCCGCCAAATAGAGGATGCCAGGAGTATCTGTAAAGTTCAAACTGATCGGCCCGCTGGTAGGGTTGGGGTAGTAGGTCCATCCGCGGTCGGCAGGTTCGTTGGTGGGGGTCTCTGCTACTGGGGTAGCACAGGTGCTAAGTCTGCTACGGTCAATGCTCAAGCGAGCCAATACATCATTGAGGTATTCTACTTCATAGCTATCGGTAGAAGGCTCAATATGGCCATTGCCGATGCCACTGTGGTCGGTAATAAAGGTATAAGTGCCATTGGTGGCGAGCGCCATACTCCGCAGTAAGAATTCGGTGTTTTTATCCACGCCGCTACAGCTTACCGGAATAATCTGTATGCCGCGCTGGGCTGCCTTGGTAATGGCTACTTGCAGTCGCTTGATGTTTTCTTCTTCTTGATGAGGTGGAGCATCCAATACCAGAAACAATAATCGTGTGCTGGCTTGGTCGCGCCATTGCAGCGAATCCAGCGCACTTTCCAGGGCTGCTTCTACAGCTTCTGGATAATCACCACCGCCTTGTGCTTGCTGTTGCTCGACAAAAGATACCGCTGTGCTCGACTCTTTGGTGAAAGCCTGTACCCGTGTCAGGTATTCCTCATTTTTATCGCGGTAGAATACGCTGCCCATTTGCAGGTCTACACCCGGCAAGCCTTCTCGTACCCGACGAATAACATCAAGGAGTTCGGCTTGTAGGTAGTTAATTTCATCTCCCATCGACCCCGTGGCGTCTACCACAAAGGCGATGTCTACCATGGCGTCTTCGCGGCAATCTGTGCGGATGGTCTCAAAGTTGATGCCTTCATTAAATGGCTTGGCATTGCCTATGCGCTTTTTCTGTCCTTCGTAGTTGATCAAGATCGTTAGGCCATTGTCAGGTGTCTCGACATCCCGGAAGTAGTGCGCCCACAGTTCTGCCCGCCCTTGGGCATCGGTGCGTGCCTGCCACAGGGCATTGCCCTGGCCGTCTTCCAGGGTCGCAATTGCATTCACTACGGCTGCGCCATTCTGTGTGGTTAATTGCACGGTGTAGCGGTGGTCGGCAAACTGCTGCCACTGGCTGCGGTATTGCCCCAAGTCTTCCTGACTGATGTCGGCCCACATGTCCCACTTGCTAAAGTCATTGATTTCGCCTGCGGTGAGTTGGCCCGCCGAGGGAAGGTCGGTGCCTTTGGCTACCACGTCTTTGCCACCACCTCTTGAGTCGTCTGAAGGCACCATTTTGGAGGTCATCATGTCAGCTTCGTAGAGTTCTGACCCAGAAATAGACATTTCTTCAAATACTGCTGGCGGCGGTGGTGGTGCTGGAGAAGGTGGTGCTGACATTGTCACTTCTGCATCAGCTAAAGTACGAACAGCCAATGGTACACGCTTGCTTTTTTCAGATATCCGTCTTCCCATACCCGTCACCACTACTTCGTCTAGACTTGTCGCCCCTTTCAACGTAAAGATGTGGTCTTTTCCTGTACAAACTTCTTTTATTTCCAGCGTCTCGTAACCGGTATAGTGAACGGTAAGGTCTACACATGGAGCAGGCGCCATCAAGGTAAAGTTACCCTCAAAATCAACCACTGTTCCCAGGGTGGTACCCTTTACCAAGATGGTTGCCCCGATCAGGGCCTCTTTGTCTTCATCTTGTACTTTGCCTTTGATTTCGTGGTCGCCCCGGCTTTCAGTGGCGTGTATTGCGCTACCGCTAGGTGTATACGCGACGGGCAAATGTTTGATGATCGGCAAGGTGTAAGTCATCGATTTAGCCGATCCAGCATCAATGGTGAGTACTTCGTAGCCCGGAAAATGCAGCGTCAGTGAGTTAGATACATCTTCTCCTTCAATGGCAAAACAGCCATTGACATCTGTCTGTATCAGTACTTTCCCGTTTTCGTCTTTCACGTCTACGTATAGCATGGCTTGGCCAGCTTCATTGACCACACATCCGCTAATGTTATTGGCTTTATGAGCAGAGAATGCACTCCAACTCAAGCTACAAGTCATCAGAAAGATTAAAAGGATAATATTCGTTTTCATATTTTTTTGGATTTAATTTTTATGTTTTCATGGGCCCTGCCTGCTCCCGACTGATGCAGTCGGGATCGGCACCAGGCTGTCTGTCCCTGTGGTCCGCCCATCCTTGGTCCTCCTCATCCTTGCGGCGCGCTCCGGGCCCTGCCCTCCGCAACTGGTTGGTGTACGTGTATCCTGTATTGTCCTGTCGTAGCGATGCACCGCAGCGGCGAAACCAACTAATCAACCATCAACCATCTAACCTACAATGATTTCGCCTTCCCAATCAACCCAATCATCTCTTTCCTATACCCAAACGGGTCGCGACCAGCCGACTGGCGGGCGATCATCTCACAGTGATCATAGTTGGCAGTGCCTTTGTGTTCGCTGTCTCGTAACAGCATCGCAAATTCTGCAACGCTGGCTGCCCAGCGAAGATTGCCGCTACTTTGTCCGAACATACTGCTACGTGCATCAACATTGTAGGCCAACTCTGAGGCGGTACTGGCGGTAGGTTGCTTGTAGCGTAGCCGCACAATGGCTGCAGCATCTGTGGCAGCTGCGGTCAGGCTCGGCGTTATTTCGTAAAGGGCAGTGATAGTGTGTCCTGCGCCCAGCTCGCCTGCATCTTTGGCATCGTTACGGAAATCTTCGTTGGCCATCAGTCTGTTTTCATACCCAATCAATCGGTAAGAAGCGACGTAGTTGGGATTGAACTCTACTTGTATTTTTACGTCTTTGGCAACAGTAAAGAGGGTGCCGCCAAACTCGTTGACCAGCACTTTTTGAGCTTCACTCAGTTGGTCGATGTAGGCATGGTTGCCGTTGCCCTTGTCGGCGAGGAGTTGCATTTTATCGTCCTGCAAGTTGCCACGGCCAAAGCCGAGGACGGAAAGGAAGATGCCGCTTTCGCGTTCTTTCTCAATGAGGGTCTCTAAGCTACCATTGTCGCTGATGCCTACGTTGAAGTCGCCGTCGGTAGCTAGAATGACGCGGTTATTGCCGTTTTGGATAAAGTTTTCCCGAGCTACCTGATAGGCTTGCTGAATGCCGGCTGCTCCGGCAGTAGAACCCCCAGCCCTTAGTTGGGTAAGTGCCTCCTTGATCTTGGTTTTGTTATCGCCCGGGGTTGATTCCAGAACCAGGCCCGAAGCTCCTGCGTAAACCACAATGGCTACCCGATCTTCGGGGCGCAGGTTATCAGTCAGTATTTTCATGCTTTCTACAAGGAGTGGTAGCGCATCCGGGCGGTTCATACTTCCGGATACATCCAGGAGAAACACAAAATTGGCGGCTGGAAGCTCCTCTTTGGCGATTTCTTCTGCGCGCATCCCTACCAGCAACAGTTGATTATTACTGTTCCAAGGGCAGCTGGCCAGTTCGGTGCTGATTGCGAAAGGGTGTTCTCCTTTTACAGGTGGCGGGTAGTTGTACTGAAAATAGTTGATCATCTCCTCACTGCGTACAGCATCCGCAGGTGGTAGCTGACCTTCGTTCAAAAAACGGCGAACATTGCTATAACTTGCTGCATCCACATCAATGGCAAAGGTGGAGATGTTTTCCGTGGCGGTAGGAATGAAACCGTTTTCGTTGATGGTGGCGTAGTTGTCGCCACTGGCGGGTTCTGGAGAAGGAGTATAACCTCCTGCCATAGTGGGTGATGGCGGGGCCATCATAGCTGCGGGGGCATATTCAGCGGATAGCTTACGTTCAGCTCTACCAGTCAATTTTCTTTTTTGTTGAATACCATAACCGATGACCACCACCTCGTCTAAAGCAACTCCTGTTTTTAAACCTGCGTTAACAGGGAGGTCATAACAGGCTTCGACTTCAGTGGTTTCAAATCCGGTGTAGGAGATTACCAGCGTATGGCAAGAGTCCGTTCCTGCTAAAGAAAAACTACCGTCAATATCGGTGACAGTTCCACGGCTAGTGCCTTTAATAAGAATAGAGGCTCCAATAAGAGGTTCACCGCTATCGGCGGCAGTAACGGTTCCTTTAAAAGTGTAATCGGTTTCGCTTGAGATTGCGAAAAGGCAAATTGCGAATAGAGAGATTAACCAGGTTTTCATAGGCTATTTTTTTGAGTCCGGTAGCTAGATGCAAAGGGGGCACTTTTTGCACAAAGGGCAAAAATGTTTTTTTGAATAAGTCGTGGCCATCCAGTTAAATCCGTGCTCTATTAGGTCGTATTAGTCGCGTAGAAATTTTGGTGCGTTTGTCCTACAAATGTGTTTCACTCCTATTATAAAAGCTCAAATTACTTTAATAATAGGCCTATCTTTGGATCGAATAAAACTTACATTATGCCTTTTTTGGAGACGCCGATTGCTGATCTTTTTCTTTTTGAGCCACAGGTGTGGGAAGATGAACGCGGCTATTTTTTTGAAAGCTACAACCAGGCAACTTTTGCAAAACATGGCCTCGACTACACCTTTATTCAAGACAATGAAGCAAAGTCGTCGAAAGGTGTACTGAGGGGCTTACATTTTCAGAAGGGTGCTGCGGCCCAAGCTAAATTGGTAAGAGTTACGCAAGGAGAGGTATTTGACGTAGCCGTAGATTTGCGCGCAGGGTCGCCTACATATCTAAAGTGGTTTGGGACGTACTTGTCGGCGGATAATAAACGACAATTGCTAGTACCTCGTGGCTTTGGACATGGTTATCTGGTTACAAGTGAAACTGCCGTATTCAACTATAAATGCGATAACCTTTATAATAAGGAAGCCGAAGGTGGTGTATTGTACGATGATCCAGTTGTCGGGGTAGACTGGCCTCAGCTAGATGTTCCTTACCAGCTTTCAGACAAAGATAAGGTCTGGGAAAGGCTAACGTAAAAAACAAGAAAAGTCGGAAGTGGTAAATCGGAAGTCGAAACTATAGGAGTCGGAAGAGTGGCGTAAGTTCCTTCCTGTTTTCTTATGGTGAACCACCAAGGGCACCAAAGATTTATTTTTTGAAAAGAAAGGACACCAAAGACTTTGTTTTTGAACGATAAATATGGCTCTACATAGTAGACGATAAAATCTGATGATAAAACGGCTGGAGGCTTACCACTAAAATTATTCCCTAATCGCGTAAATGCATAAATGTATTTATACGAATGGGGGTAAGGTAACCATTCGGGATTTACGCATGCGCCTGTTAATTCCGACTTCGAACCTCCTCACCTAACCCGGTCAAAAAACCTTCTTCGCCATTCGGCTTATGGTATTTAGCGATGGCATTATGATTGCGAAGTTCGTAATAAAGGTCTCTTTGTTCTTTCTCGTTGCGGCAAAACGTAAGTTGCTCATAAATAGGTGGCGTCAGCTGCTTGCCATTTTGATCGAGTAGTGCATACAAGCGGTTTTCTTCTGCCTGGGCCTCTAGGTAGCCAAAGATGGTCATTCTGATATTGCGGAAACCGGGAAGTGCTGCGAGCTGATTTCCATTAGCATCAAAGATAACGTATTGGCCTTGTTCGGAGGCAAGATAACGGTCTGCGTTTAGGGCTTTGATACTATAGTAAGTGCCTTCTTCAGTGATCGGATGGAAGTCTCGATCTGTCAATAACCAGGATCGGTCTTTTCGGACGATCATGCGGTTGTCATTAAAGCCCATGATGTCGTCTTTCTCATAAGGTAAGAAGTCGCCTTTGTCTAGGTCATAATAGTAACGTTTCCCGTTTTTTCGGGTGCCGAGAATAGTGGGGCCGATTTTAAACTCAAACCAGATACGATCATAGACAGGCGGCAATATTTCTCCTCCATATTGGTCTACTAAGCCGGTTTTTCCGTCTTTCTTGATGAGGTATTTATCTGGCCCGGCAACGGAAACATATTCATACGCAAATGGAAAGAGCACCTTGCCAGTTCCGTCAACGAAACCACAGAGGCTATCTAGGAAAACCCGGAACATATTCGGAGCAACGGGGTAAGCATTGTCAAAAGCAGCTTTTATATCAGCAGGTACTGCATCGTCTCTTCGTTTACCGGGACTCTCCCATAAACTGGCTTCCCAGATAGTGTGTGCTTGTGCGGCTTTGATGACCTCATGAGTTGGCTTTATT
This sequence comes from Lewinella sp., assembly GCF_050633125.1. Taxonomy (NCBI): domain Bacteria; kingdom Pseudomonadati; phylum Bacteroidota; class Saprospiria; order Saprospirales; family Lewinellaceae; genus Lewinella; species Lewinella sp. Next base: position 58,362 of record NZ_JBOEFX010000037.1, on the reverse strand, counting down.
TGTTCTGCCATAAAATCAAAGTGGTGATCCTTGTCATACATGATTAGTCGCCCGTCGCGAAGTTCTACGGTGAGGCCTTGGTTGGAACGGAAGGGTCGCCGGCTGCCAAAATGGTCCTGGTGACGAACTTTGAATTGGTAGCGTCCCCAGCCCAGGCTGCTCCAATTGCCGTGTAGAACGTCTCTTTCCTTGGTATCAATCAGGTCAAAAGTACCATCGTCATTTACTTCTAATATCAAATCGTTAATGGTACAGTTCCAATGACCTGTTGGCTGTTCGGGGCTGGTGGGTACTTGGTCTCGGTAAACAATATTACGTGTCGTTAGGGTATAATTACCTGTAGCCTGATTATGCTCTAGTCTTTTGATCCAGTTACCATTGTCGTCGTATTGGTAGGTAAACGTGGAGATGCTATTACCTTTGGTCGTGGTTGGAAATGTGTTTTCCGTATTACTGAGGAGGCCTTGTTTATCATAGCTGAAAAGTTCTTGGGAAATCAGGGTGTTGCTGGTATCGTATACTTCTCTTTGCTGAGGCAGTCCGTCCTGGTACTCGGTGAGCACTTGCACGTTATTTCGATTGACGATGAGCTTTTCTGAGAGCTGAGAGCGCCCTTTGGCGGTAAAGGTCATCTCTGTATGCGGTTCGCCATTGTTGGTGCAAATGACTGTATTGACTTTCCCTCGTTTATCGAAGGTATAGTTGAGGGAAAAAATGATGCCAAACATTTGGTTCTTTTCTTCAACCTGTTTGAGCTGCCCATTCTCTTGGTAGTTGAATTTTATAAAAGAAAAAACGTCGTCATCCTCCATGAAAAGGATAACCTCCTGGTAGTTGCCCTCCTCGTTGAGGATGTTTACGCTGGCGCGTTCCCTTTTGTTAAGGCGGAAATTCCATTCTCCCATTTGATCCGTGACTTGATGGCTTGTTTCGTAGAAAAACGCTGCGTCGCCTTTTAGTGGCGCAGAGATGAGGCTGCCTTGTGCCGGTTGTAGGCGGAATACAGATTGAGCATTAATGATGGATACCCCAAGAAGAGCCAGGCCGAAGAGTAAAAGGAGACGTAAATAGGGGGACATATTGGAAGAAATCAAGTGAAATTGTGGATGGTTATCAGTAGTCTATTGCACTTACACGGGAAAGGTAATTTAGATTTTTTCATAGAAAAGTTACACATATCGCCTCTTTGCAGTCTTTATAGTGTTGGTCCAAGCCCATAAAAGAGGAGCTTTTTGCTTACCTTTTAGTTCTTAATGAAATAGAGCAATGTCGCTTGTTTTATTGTTGTCAGCATATCAAGTAATCAAGACAAAGATGAGAAAGTTTATCCTGTTGGCCCTTTTTATAGGAACGATAATCTGCCTATCTGCACAAGAAACAATCTTTGAGCTGTGGAGCTTACCGCCTGAAGGGTGTTCGTTGGAGAAGGAGGGCGAAGTACCCAGTCGTAATGATGATGTTTCTGTGGAAGCTGAAGAATGGTTGCCGGCGCCATCGGCACCCATCCCACCTGGTTTTTCTTCGCTGGAAGAGGTAGTAGCATTGTTGGGGGAGCGAATTAAGTACCACCAACAGCAAGACTCGGAATTTTTAAGCTATCGCATCAACTGGACGGAAGACCGTTATTTTTTTCGTGAAAACGGAAAATGGGGCTTGCGTGATGGAGAAAAAGTAGCGATTACACCCCGCTTCGATCATGTAGTAACTAACGAAGACTGGTCAGGTTTTGTGGGGTATATCAAGGAGAAGTGTAATTATTATGATCTCACTGGGCAGGCCAAGTTTTCTACCTCTTATCTGCATATTGAACCCACTGCTTGGCCTGTGTTTATCATTCGTAGTGCCGAAGGTTACGGGCTCCTCGATGAGCAGGGGACAGAAGTGTTAGCACCAAGCTATGACCTCGTTCGTTTTGTGGCAGAAGGTAAGCTGCCTTATGCCCACGTTTATATAAATAACAAGCAATCCTTTCTTTATCATATCAAAACGGGTGTGAAAACTTTTTATGCTACGGACAGGTACCAGTGGTCGTTTCTAAATGAACGCTATGCGCTGGCAGGAGAGGGTGCTTTGATTGATTTGCAGGAGAATCGATTGGTGTTTTGTGAACCGGGAATACGAATTTATTCACTTGATAAAGAGGGGAGTGTCTTTAAAATCGCTCGTAATGACGCGCCTGAAGAGTATTGGTTGATTGACGTAGAAGGAAATTTAATCAGCCAGGAAAAGTTTGCTGTGCTTGGGCCTCGGTTCTCTAATGGCTTGGTTGTTGGCGCAGTCCCTCAGCCTTATGAACCCGGAGGCCTGAAGATTATGAATTATGGTATACTGAATGAGGCCGGTGAGTGGATTGTTGAGCCATTGTACCAAAAGCCTATCAACAACTTGGTGGACGGGCAATTTATTAGGGTTTATAAATCTTATTACGAAACCAGTTTGGTGAATTTTCAGGGAGATACCCTCTTGCCTTTTCTTTGGTACCAGCATTTTGAACTTACTAATAATGGCAAACAACTGAAGTGTGTTTACGAAGAGGATAAAGTAAAGAAGGCTGTTTTGCTGCACTTGAAGTCGGGAGAAATAACTGCTATGGATGACCCCGGCTATTGGGATAAGCGACCTTTTGGAACCTGTGGTACGGATACGGTTTATCTGGCCTACAGTGCTTCCGGAGAAATGCTACTCAATGCCAATGGGAGGCCCATTCTTGAAAAAGCTGCAGGCCGAATTTTTAAAGGGCCAAAACCCGAAACCTACTATTTACTTTCAACGATCACCCAAGACGGTAAACAGGTACGCCAGCGGCAATGGGTCAATTGTCAGGGAGAGGCGCATGTTTTTGAAATTGATGGAAAGCCTGTAGATACCTTCAATGATTTTACCATCATTGACGAAGATTTTTATTTCGTTCGTAAAGATTGGGAAAGTGGCCATTTTGTTTTACCAAACGGAGTGGCCGTTTATAGCGGCAATGATTGGAGCAGAAGCTACGGTCGTTTTGGGGAAGACTATTTGATGTCTGCAGGCTCAAGCAAAATGGGGCTGGTAAGTGGGGAAGGTGCCGTACTTGTTCCACCCGTTTTTAATACGCTGTACCTTGATAAAAGCGTAGGTATGCTCGCTTATACCTTGGAAGAGAATAAGCGGCAATACCTCAAGCCGGAAGGAAGCCACTTTTTAGCGCAAGCGTACGAAGATGTACGCACTACCCAAATGGGGACTTTCTGCGTGAAGAAAAACGGGAAATGGGGGCTTGTCTCGCTCGATGGAGAGGTTTTGCTAGCACCTGAATATAGTTATTTGTATGTAAACGACGGCATCATAAAGGGGGCGAAGTCAGGCTCCAGAATAACCTTGTTTTTTGACCTTTTAGGGCAGCCGTTGAATAAATAATTACGAAAATGAAAACGATATACTTAACAGGACTTTTTATCCTGTTTGCCACAGCAATTTCTGCTCAAGCGACCATTTTTGAAATCTTCAATTTAGACCCGGCGGGTTGCTCGTTGGTGACGGAGCAAACCTTGTCGGGCGAAGAGGAATGGCTCATGGAGGAAGTTCCGGATGACTGGATATTTGAGGAAGAAGAAGCAACGGCTCCTGTACAATACCCTCCTGCAGCAGAAGCAATAGCAAAGTTGAAGGCTTATGTAGAAACGCAGAAGAGAAGCGATGAGAATTTCCTGGAAGCACGCTTGGTGTGGCGTGATGGGCTTGTCTTTTTTCTCAAAAATGGGAAATGGGGCTTGCGGAAAAGTAATGGCAAGCAACTTATCAAACCTCGTTTTGATGCCATTATCGCAAAGCCAGAACAGAAGGGTTTTGTAGGCTATGTTGAAGGGCGTTGTAATTACTATTTTGAGAAAGGTAAAGCGTATTTGCGGGAAGATTACCTCCATGTTCAACCCTTGGGACAGGATGCGTTTATTGTGATGACACCGGAAGGCTTTGGCCTGCTAGGGGAACAAGGGCAAGAGCTGCTCCCTCCTGTGCAGTTGGGAATTACGCCGCTTCGGGAAGGAACTCCTTTTCTCAAAGTTCGTTATGAAGACGAAAAGTACTACTGGCTCAACCTGCTCAATGGCCAGAAAGTCTACTTTCAGAACAGCTACTATGGCTTGAATTTCTTTGGGGATCGCTACGTGATCGTCGATGAGCAGCATCTTGTTGATTTGCAGGAAGGAAAAAGTGTGTTTTGTGGAGAAAAACTCAAAGTAAAGCTCCTAGATGCAGAGCGGGGCTATTTGTCAGTTTCCAGCGCAAGCGATCCATTGATTAATTATATTATAAACCCAGAAGGGCAACTGGTTAGTGAAATGGCTTTCGCTAAGGTGGATGGCTATCTGCCGACGGGGCATTTCGTGGTAGGCTACGTAGAAGATTACGATCCGGATATTACGCAAAGCATCCTTTCGGGCGTGATCAACGAGGCCGGAGAATGGACTGTGCCTGCTCGTTACAATTTACTGGAGCAGAAACTATACGCCGGGAAATACCTGCAATTGACCCAGAGTTTTAAAGAGTTTGGCCTGGTGAGCCTCACTGGTGAGGAACCGATTCCTCATCGTCAATATTTTCATTTTGGGCTGGAGCCAGATGGTGAACACCTGAAAGTATTATGGAAAGAAGGGCAGGATAAATATGGTGAATTACTGAACATCAACACCGGAGAGGTTACGCCATTGGAGGATTTGGGTTACTGGAAAATATCACCAATAGGCAACTGTGGTACAGATACCATCTATAAGGCATTAAGTGCCGAAGGGCACATGTTGATTAACGCCAAAGGGGAACCTCTGCTGAAAGAATCAGCTGGGTTTATTATGAAGAATACAGGAGGTAATACGTTTACCATCAAACGGAAAGTGGTCATCGACGGGAGAACAGTTAGTGAGGATGAGGTCGTTGATTGCCAAGGCCGCGTCTTACACAAAGGTACCAGGCAGCATTATGAGATTGTGCTTGATGAGGGCTTTTTATACCTCCATAAACCTAATGGAGAGCGGGTGTTTCAATTACCAAACGGAGAGGAAGTACCAGCAACGGAGAATTGGTCTTTGCACGGTTGGGCTTTTGGTGAGGGCCACTATGTTATGTTCAATGATAAAGACCGAAAAGGGGTTGTTAATGATAAGGCTGAGGTAATCATTCCTCCGATCTTTGAAAATTTATCCTTCCATCAGGATATGGGCTTGATCTCCTTTGAGTATGAAGGCCAGAAACAATATCTGGATGCCAACGGCGAACTCCTTTTTGGTGGCGAATACAAACAGGTAGAATACGCTCGCGAAGGATTATTCCGTCTCTACAGTAATGGGAAATGGGGCATTGGTCGCCGTGATGGAACGGTCCTACTGCCCGCTATTTATGAGGAGGCCTACCTTCAACTAGGGTATATTGTAACGACGGATCAGATGGGGGGTACGACTTTGTATGACTTGGCGGGGGAGGTGTTTTGGGAGGAGTGAGGTGTCGGGTGTAAATGCATGAATGTATTTATACGAATGGGAGGACCATTGATTAGATCTTGCGCTAAGTATTGCACATGAGAAAAAGTTGGGGGAAAGGAAGAAAACTAATCATATCGCAAAGCAAAAGTTCCTGTGATGACTTGCAAAGCATAAGATATTTTACTAAATTACGGCTATCAGGGCTGAAAGCATAACCTTAGTTAATGAAGACGATACCGTTAATCAGAAATCTTGAGGAAAAGAATAAGGTATATTCAACTCAAGAATTAAAAAACCTAGGTTTTACTCACTACAGCATAAATAAGCTTATAGCAAATCGTTTAATTGAAAAAATAAAAAGAGGAAAATACATTTTCACTAATAGTGAGTTGCCAGATAATCTTATAGTCCAGCAATTGATACCGAGTGGCACTTTTTGCTTGCATTCCGCGGCATTTATCTATAATTATAGCACTCACGTTCCATTCGAGTTTCACGTGGCAATAGAAAAAAAGGAGAAGTATACTTTGCCTGACTATCCTCCAATCAAGTTGTATTATTGGAAAGGGCCACAGTACCAATTAGGTGTAGAGATAATAAAATACAATTCTCATGACATAAAGGTGTACAGTAGAGAAAAAACAGTTTGCGATTTTATCAAATTCCGCAGTAAGCAAGAACGTGCTGTGGTGAATCAAGTCATCAAGAACTATCTGGAAAGTCAAGATCGTAACCTAAATAAGTTGCATTCGTATGCCGAGGAGCTGGGAATAAAAACTGTACTAAAACAATATTTAGAAGTACTTCTATGAGAAATCCAGAGTCAATAAAAGATAAACTTAAAGCCTATTCCAAGTCGAAAGGTAAGGTTCATCAGAATACGATAGTAAAATTCTTTCAAGAACGGTTTTTATTTAGATTATCAAAATCGAAGTACAAGGATAATTTCTTACTGAAAGGAGGAGCACTTGCTTACACATTCAGTGGAGAGGAAAGCAGGCATACAAGGGATATTGATATGAATTTTACATGGACAAGTCAAGGCTTAAGCAGTGGGAAATCTTTCTCAAAAAAAACAGTTGAAAAATATTGATTTTGCCTCAGTAAAAAGTAAAATTATAGAGAATCTTCACCCGATTTATGAAAAGATGGGGATTCGCCCAGCTTAGCCTACCGCGACAATACTCCTGCGTCGCACTGAGGGTAGGTCTGAGTTGTCCAAGATACCCTGCTTCGCTTCGTATCCCGAAAAATGCTACTGCAATTAAACAATAAATGAAGAAAATTCACCAGTGGTTTTCACTTTATAGTGATGATATCAAAGGTATAATTAAAGTTACTGCCCTCTTAGTCGTTTTAGTTGGTGGGTATAGGTTCTTGCCAAGAGTGTTGCGTTATGCGTCTACTATGAAACTGAAGGGAGAAACGATTGGGGTAGTGACCCAGATCAGAAAGGTGGAGAAAATATACGAGTCAGAGGCGGGTGGTAAATTAGGCGTTACAGGATATGATGTGAAATATTCTTATGTAGTGGATGGTGAGGAGGAGGATAAGCAGGTATACCTGGATAAGCTGAGATATACCATGAAAGAGCGAATGAAGCTCTATCAGTTGCAAATTGGTGATTCTGTTTTGGTGAAATTTGATCTCGACACACCAAATAAATCAACAATAGCCTTCGATTAGCGTTTGTAAAACCCTTACCCCCTTACACCTAAGATATCCGCGCCCAGCCTTTCAAATGTTTGTAATGCTGCTCCAAATGCAGCCCTAGTGGACGGTGGTGCTCCTTCTCTAATTTAGGGTCATCATCGAGGATGCGATGGGCAATTTCGCGGGCGGTTTGGAGGATGCGGCCATCTTGGGCAAGGTCGGCGATGCGTAGGTTGAGGATGCCGCTTTGTTGGGTGCCTTCGATGTTGCCGGGCCCACGGAGTTTGAGGTCGGCTTCGGCAATTTCGAAACCGTTATTGGTGCGGACCATGGTCGCGATGCGTTCTTTACCTTCTTTGCTGAGTTTGAAACTCGATAAGAGTAAGCAGTAAGATTGATCAGCTCCACGCCCGACGCGCCCTCGCAGCTGGTGCAACTGCGAAAGCCCAAAGCGTTCGGTGTTTTCGATGACCATCACGCTGGCATTGGGGATATTTACCCCTACTTCAATCACGGTGGTAGCGACCATGATTTGGGTGATGCCCTCTTTGAAGCGCTGCATCTCAAAGTCCTTCTCTTCGGATTTCATACGACCGTGAACGACGCTGATTTGGAACTCCGGCATCGGGAAGTCGAGGAGCAATTGCTCATAACCTGCTTCCAGCGCTTGAAGGTCTAGTTTCTCGTTTTCTTCGATCAGTGGGTAGACGACATAGACTTGTCGACCCAGCGCGATCTGTTCCTTCATGAAGCCGATGACACGGCGGCGCTGGTATTCGTTTTTGTGTTCTGTTGTTACTGGTTTTCGTCCTGGCGGCAGTTCGTCGATGACAGAAACATCGAGGTCGCCGTAGAGGGTCATGGCCAGGGTGCGCGGGATGGGCGTGGCCGTCATCACCAGCACGTGAGGCGGGTAGGGGGTGTTTTTCTTCCACAACTTGGCCCTTTGTTTTACGCCAAAGCGATGCTGCTCATCAGTGATGGCTAGCCCGAGGTTTTTGAACACGACAGGAGGTTCCAGGATAGCGTGTGTTCCCACCAGGATGTGAATGTCTCCTGCGGCGAGTTCTTCCAAGAGTGCTTTGCGCTTTTTGCCGCGGATGCTGCCCGTGAGGTAGCCTGTTTTTAGGCCCAGACCTTCAACGTATTCTTGAATGCCGTCGTAATGTTGCTGGGCTAATATTTCCGTTGGGGCAAGCATACAGGCTTGGTAGCCATTGTCGATGGCCATGAGCATACTCATCAGTCCTACCATGGTTTTTCCGCTGCCAACATCACCTTGCAAGAGGCGATTCATCTGGATAGGACGGCCCATATCCTGGCGAATTTCGCGGAGTACCCGCTTTTGGGCGCCGGTAAGCTCAAAGGGGAGTTTTTCTTTATAGAAAGTATTGAAATAATCGCCGATGGTGGTAAATGCGTACCCTTTGACGGCTCCTTTACGCCGTTTTTTGAGTTGTATCAGCCGTAGCTGGAGGAGAAATAATTCTTCAAACTTCAGGCGATTACGTGCTGCTTTTAGTTCTTCCGCATTGGTGGGGAAGTGGATTGCTTTCAGGGCATCAAAACGAGAAAGTAAGCGCAGTTTTTTGACGACGTAATCCGGCAATATTTCTGGTACATCTGCCGGGGTGAGTTTCTCAAAGAGCACCTGCATCATCCGGCTGCGAACTTTGCTGTCTAAGCCTTTGGTGTTCAGCTTTTCCGTGCTGGGGTAGACGGGTGCAAAGGAGACGGCCTCTTTTTCGTTTTGCGTATCAGCGGCTTCCATTTCCGGATGCGACATATTGAGGGTTCCCCGAAAATCGGTGACTTTGCCGTAGATGACATACTCTTTGCCTACCACCAGGTTTTTCTGCAACCAATGGACACCTTTGAACCAGACGAGGTCGATTTTGCCACTTTCATCACGAAGCACGCCTTGAAGTCTGCTTTTGCGGCCTTCGCCCGCCGTGGTGAGGCGTCTGAGGATGCCTTTCAATTGTACAGTGCCACTATCGGGCATCAGTTCCCCTATGCGGTGAAACTGGGTTTTGTCTACATAACGAAAAGGAAACTGAAACAAAAGGTCACCCAGCGTATGGATCGCCAATTCTTTGCGGAGCAACTCGCCCCGGGCAGGGCCTACGCCCTTCAGGTATTCGATGGCTTGCTGTAGCAGTTGACTTTTACCGGGTTGCATTAATTTTTTTTACGTAGAACACCGTGTTTATGCCTTATGTCTTGAAAGAACGATGGGCATATTGTTTTAACGAATGTTCACCTTTACGGTTTAATTTGGTTTAAAATAACTTCATCTTTAATCGTGTCATCATTAGCCAAAAGAAAAGCTTTACTTAATATAATCGAAAAAACAGCATCATCATCAAAAGGTAAGAAAAGGCTATCGGCAGGGCCCTTTTTCCCTCTGGCAGGGACAATGCACAAATACTGATCATTCGGCTCCATTAATATGTTTCCACTGCCTAAGTGTATTTTATAGGTCCTTACTGTTCCTTTTACCTTCAGGTATTTGTCGGTTAATTCGCACTGGTCTTTTATTGCCAATTTTGGCAGCATGTTGGCAAGAATAACTCTTCTCGTCTTTGCTGTTTCAGAAAGGTCGGAAGTAGAATAATTTCTCCAATACTGGCGATATTGATTTTGGTTCCATTCGTCTTCGATTCCTATAGAACACACGCCTACAAATAAATCAATATCTCGCATGGTTTCTGAAAAGATCAAAACGGGCACATCTTCCATTGATAGTGCTTGCTTCCGTCTTGTGTCACGGAAATGGACCCTCCCTGTATTTGCAAAATCATGATTGTTTTCGAGATCAAAGGTAGCTGCAATCCCATAATCCGGATACTTAATGTATGGTGGGTGTTGGGCATATACATTGGCGTAAGTCCATATTCTTTGTTTTGCGAGAGCGGCAAATTTATGATGTCTAACAACGTGATTCAAAAAACGATTAGAGTAAGTAGAGGTCGTTATTTCTGCATCGGTGACCAGGTAAATTTCACGAAAAGCTTGCTTAAAAGGTTGTTTGATCTCCTTGTCTAGAATTAACTGTCTCCATGATTGTACTTCCTCAACGGTTGCGCTACTTGGGTGCCAAAGGGAGACAGAAGTGCTATGGACTCCCTCTATCGCTGTACCATTGGCATCAATGAGGTTTCCTTCGTGCCACATGGCAGACGTAATAATGCCACCGTCCTCAAACTGCCAGATAAGAGGGCGAGAAACATACCTCAATAGCTGGTGATTTAAGAGGTAGCGTTCCCAAGTAGGATAAGCCCATTTCTTCTTTTTTCTCCAAAATCCCTCAACCCGTTGTTTCTGGGCGGATAGCCCTTTTTTTATATCTTTTTGTTTTGCTTTCCACAATTTCAACTCAGATGCGTAATCCGTTTTTACTTTTGCTGGAACGCTTTTTTGTATACTCCCATCTTCTTTGTACCACTGCAAATTCACTTTGCTAAAGTCTTCGATGATGATCGTAGAACGAAATGCACCAAATTCACTATCCACTTCTCCATCGGCAAGCCCGTAATCATCAATAAAGTAATCTTCAACCTCGTTAGGATCTAGTTTTGTGTAATTTATGGCATTCTTAATGGAGATTGTTAAAGCGTCTCGGAAGACAGGGTACTTGGATTTTACTTTCAAATTGAGAAGAATACCTAAGCCCTCGATGGTTTCACTTTCTTCAAGGATTTTCAGAATAACATCTCCCAGTTTCCTGGAAACAGGGCCAACGCCGGGAATTTTAGAAAAGCACTTTTCAGCGAGTTTTGACAATACCGAAAATTGATTGGGGGTATCTAGGTGGTGCATCAACCAAACAAAAATCTGAAATGCAATTACTTTGTCACCGACGAACCAGCCACTTCGCTTCTTTCCATCCTTTTGGATTTCATGGTAAAGGTCAAGAACAAAAACCTCGAACTCTTCAGGATCTATTAGCTCAATAATTTCTTTTGAGGAGGGGCGGAGTGCCTGTTTGTTGAAGTAATTGACTTCTGACAACGCTTCTATCAAGGAGAAAAAATCTTCTTTCCGCTCAATGAATTTTAGCTCCGTCTTTTGTAACCATTCCCATTTTTTTCCGCTTGCCAGGTCGGAGGCAGATAGTTTTTTTATGATTTTTTCAGGAATGGTCACCCGATATAACCTGCTCTCTCCATTTATCACATCATCTATTCGTTTGAGCTGAGACTCATATTCCTTTATAGAGGGATAGTCTTTTAGTTGTTCTAGTTTAGTAACCAGTTGTTCGGAGAGGGAATGTTGTTGTTGGAAAATAATGACCAAGTCCAAGACATAACCGTGATAAAGAAGAGCATTGCTTATATCGGCTTCGAAGGTTTTTTTACTCAGATCATTGTAGATTTCTAGACGAGGGCTTGAATCGTAGTAGGCCAAAAAAGGAAAAATATCTTCCTCTTGGAGTTCCGGGGCAGCATACGGCACACAAAATTCAAATAAAAACTGGTGAGGATTAATGCTTTTGTAAAGTGTTTGTAAGCTGGCAGTGTCATTTTCTGCTATAATTAAGTCTCTCTTGGTTTTTATATGATCAAGTACGGTAAGCAAGCCTTTTTTGCCGAACGCTACTTGTTCTTCTTCAGAATAATACTTGTTGATATAAAAAGAGCTATAGGAATCTTTTATTTGATAGCTGCGTTCACCGTTCTTAGTTCTGCGGGTATATTCTTCGAGAAGGTTTTCTATGATATCCGTCGTTGTCATGGGGTAGTGTTTTTTCTATCCACCCACCAGTGGGGTAAGCTTGATGAAGCTGATTTTTCTTTCTGAATGCAGTTCAATAATTGCATCGAGTTCCGTGACCTGTTCGTTGTCCACTAAAACAAAGTAGCCGTTTTTATTGAAGGCTGCCAGTGCAACAAAAATTTGCTTTTCAACGTCAATTTTTCTTCTGTTACCTACCAGATATCCATTTAAAGTTGCTTCTGATTCGTTGGGTTGTACCAAGCCCGTAAAATATTTGGGGAGCAACTCATTGAATTTTTCTACTTCTGCTTCAACTCGTTTTTCAATAAGCTCTTTAAGCGTACAGGTATCCTGTTCAATTTCAAGGAGGATTTGCTGCAATGCTCGCCCCGCAAAGTTTTCATCTTCAATGGTAATTTTCATATTGTTGCTTTAATACTATTAGGCAGACGAGCTAACTAGAGCCTACGCGTTGTACACTAAAAAACACTTGGGAAACAAAGTTATCAATAAATTGATTGATTTTCGAGTCAAAACCGAATTAATGTTTTATTTTGAGGGCAAAGAATACTGTAAAGAAAATGTCCATACCTACCACCATTCTGATCGCCCTCATTGCCCTTTTTCATCTCTATATCCTCTACTTTGAGATGTTTGCCTGGGAGACCAAAGGGCGCAAGGTTTTTAGCCAATTCCCTAAAGAGCTCTTCCCTCAGACCAAGGTGATGGCTGCCAACCAAGGCTTGTACAATGGTTTTCTGGCCGCAGGGCTCATCTGGTCTTTATTGATCAAAGATGAAATTTGGCAGTCGAATGTAGCCCTGTTTTTTCTGGGATGTGTAGCTATCGCTGGCATCTATGGGGCTATGACGGCGGCCAAGCAAATTCTCTACGTGCAGGCTATCCCGGCTTTGGTGGCGATGGTTTTGATTTTGGTGTAAATCTCCGAACTAAAAGGAAGTGAGAAAAACCTACGGAAATACCTGGTGGGGACAGCAATGGCTCAATGCGCTTGCCAATATTGATTATTCCAACCGATTGCCGCGAGGGCGAACTTACGCCAACAAGGGACTGGCTCGTGATATCGTAATCAACGGTAATAAAATCACGGCCAATGTACAGGGTTCTAGTCCGCGCCCGTATAAGGTTTCGTACACCGTTCCTGCCTTTTCTGCTAAAGAAAAACAAGGGCTTATTGATCTGGTTACAGACAATCCGCTACACCTCTCCCGATTGCTCAATCGGGTGTTGCCGCCCGAATTGAAAACACTTTGTGACCAAAAAAAAATCCAGCTTTTTCCTGCTACTTGGGAAGATCTGAAAGGTAGTTGTTCTTGCCCCGATTGGGCCGTGCCTTGTAAGCACATGGCTGCTGTCCTTTACCTCATCGCCAATGAGATCGACAAGAATCCGTTTCTCGTTTTTCAACTCCATAATTTTGACCTCTTCCAAAGCCTCGCGGAGGTAGGCTACACTGCCGAAGGGCAGCAGGAAATCACCATTTTATCTACAACGAGTCTGGAGCAGCCTTTTAATACCGATTATCAAGCCACGGAATGGCTCGATGAAGTGTACCAGCAACTGGATTTTTCCAGCATTCCCGACCTTAAAGAGGACTTGCTTACGATTCTTTCTGAAAATCCGGTTTTCTACCCCAGAGGAGATTTTAAAGGCATCATGAAAATGGCCTATACGGCGGTCGCAAAAAACATAAGCAAACCACTTCAAGATGCTGATGATGAGGTAGCAGCGGCCTTGGTGGACAGGATCGAGCATATTGAAATCCTGCTGGGCGAATCGCGTGATTTTCTGACCGCATCCATGGGAGATAGCGATGGAGAAACGGTATTGATTTTTGATGAACAAGCCACCTTGATGAGCTGGCTGTCGCAGGTGCCAGTGAGTGCTTTGACAAATTGCGCTCCGGTCTTGAAAAGCCTGGTGTTGTTGTACCAGTTTGCGCATAAGCTGGTGCAGCAATCGGCCTATGTGCCGCAGTTGCTACAGGTCGCGGATAGTGGACAATACCAGATTCGGTGGTTGCCGGCTTTGCTCAACCCTGTGGTGCAAAGCCTTTTTTCCGGGGTGCGCTCTATTGTAGACAAAGACCTTTTGTTTTACCGTAAAGGAAAAGCGATTTACGAACCTACAGCGGCTGATAACACGCAGGCTTTACTTGGGGTTTTTATCGGGGCTTTGGTTAAGGAAAATCATCAATTGGAGCGCCGTTTTGCGGAACACGAGATTGGGCATCTTTTTTTCAACGGCGCGGTGCTGGGCTTCTCCGCTTACGAAGACCGGGAGTATCCTGTGGCTATCCAGCTGTGGCTGAATAAGTTTTTCCTGGTAGAGAAAGATTTTGTTCCCGTCATTCAAATTGATGAGGAAGAAGGCGAAGGTTTTCTGGTGAATATTGCCATCCAGAAGCAGTCTGCCCGCCTGAGTGCGCCGATACCATTGAGGAAGATACTGGCCCAAAAACAGTACCAAGGTTTGCGAATGGAGGTACTGCGCGATTTGGCTATGCTCGCTGATTATTTTCCTCAAATCAATAAACTGGTTGCTGACCGAGGCAAAGAACCCCTGTTTTTTGATGCGGAAGCTTTTGTGGAAGTCCTCTTTAAAGTACTGCCTACAATTCGTCTGTTTGGTATCAAAGTGCTATTGCCAAAAGCTTTGCGCAAACTGTTTCGCCCACAGATGTCGATGATCGTTACCTCGGAAGAGGAATCGGGTGTGGTGTCTAAAAGTACTTTGCTGAACATTGAGGAAATGTTGTCTTTTCAATGGCAGATTGCGCTGGGTGATCAGCAGGTGAGCGTGGCGGAGTTTAAAAAGTTGGTCAAGCAACTTTCAGGTATTGTTAAACTCAATGATCAGTACGTTTTCTTTGATGAAAATGAGATCAAATCGTTGATCAATAAGCTGGAAAATCCGCCTGTGTTGAACAGCAACCAGTTGTTGCAAATAGCACTCACGGAAGATTATGAAGGAGCCAAAGTGGCTTTAGATCAGAAGACCCAGCAGTTGATGAAACGCCTGCTGGAAGGGGAAGAGGTAGATGTGCCCAAAGGTCTGCAGGCCCAATTGCGCCCTTATCAACTCAGTGGCTATGAGTGGATGTACAAAAACACTCGGATCGGATTCGGTAGCCTGATCGCGGACGATATGGGGCTAGGGAAGACCTTGCAAGTCATTGCTGTTTTACTGCGTTTAAAGGAAGATGGAGAACTGGCCAAGCAAAAGGCATTGGTCATTGTACCAACGACTTTATTGACCAACTGGGAAAAAGAAATCGCCCGATTTGCCCCCGATTTACGGACACATATTTATCACGGTAGTAACCGTAGTTTGGAACCATTAAATCATGCAGATGTGTTGCTCACTACCTATGGTGTAGCCCGCAGTGAAACTGCTGTTTTGCAAAAGAAAAAATGGTTGATCCTAGTCATCGATGAAGCGCAGAATATCAAAAACCCGACGACCTCGCAGACGAAGGCCATCAAAAAGATCAAAGCACCTGTAAAGATTGCCATGAGCGGTACGCCAGTAGAAAACCGGTTAAGTGAATACTGGAGTATTTTCGATTTCTCGAACAAAGGTTATCTGGACAGTCTGAAAAACTTCAAAGCAGAATTTGCCAAACCCATCGAAGTTGATCGGGACCGCGAGAAGCTGGAGAAGTTTCGTAAAGTCACCGCGCCATTCATTCTACGGCGGCTGAAATCGGATCGTTCTATTATCAAGGACTTGCCTGAGAAAGTAGAGAAAGACCAATTTTGTTCGCTCAGTCCGGTACAAACGGCACTCTACAAAAATGTGGTAGACACTACGATGAAAACCATTGAGACCAGTGATGGCATCGAACGCAAAGGTTTGGTTTTGAAATTGATTACCGCACTAAAGCAAGTATGTAACCACCCGCGCCAGTTTCTGAAAAAAGGTGATTCGTCTCCTGCGGATTCCGGCAAGGCTCTAATGTTGTTTAACCTCCTGTACGAAATTCAGCAAAGCGGAGAGAAGACGCTTATTTTCACACAATACCAGGAAATGGGGAACCTACTGGTAGAAATGCTGGAGGCAGAATTTGGCCTCACGATTCCCTTCCTTCATGGCGGTGTTTCCCGCAAAGGGCGTGATGAGATGGTAGACCGATTCCAAAACGACCGTGCGACGCGCATCATGATCCTGTCGCTCAAAGCGGGAGGTACAGGGCTCAATCTTACGGCGGCCAGCAATGTTATTCACTACGATCTTTGGTGGAATCCTGCCGTAGAGGCGCAAGCTACCGACCGTGCTTACCGAATTGGTCAAAAGCGCAATGTGATGGTACACCGCTTTATTACGGAACACACTTTTGAAGAAAAGATCAATATGCTTTTGCAAGAAAAGAAAGACCTTGCTAATCTGACGGTCTCCACGGGCGAGAAATGGATTGGAGAGTATTCGAATGATGAGTTACGGGATTTGGTGAAGTTGGATTAAAAATAGACCATTATGAAATTGGATGCATATCGTTTTTCTGGGGATTGGAGTTTCGATTTGCTGCTACCCCAAATGGCTAAGCTCCATTATGGGATTGGGGGAAAGTACCATGAACGGATGATTGCCTTTTTTACCAATCTTGAACAAGGCTATATGCCTGTAACTATTCAAGATGAACGGAATTACGAGCCCGACCCTACACAAGCGCAGGAGGCTACGATTCAATATATAATTGTTAAGGAACAGGAAGTCGTTGAAGCACTTTTCAAAGCCTTTCAGGAGGTGATTAATCCTTATTACGTTGAAGCTTGTGGGGAGGATTATTGGATTCCGGAAATGCGGCAAGCCAGTGACCTGAAAAAACTCATTGGTTTCAGTAGTATCATCATTTTAGCGGAGTACAAAGAGGGCATGGCTTACTATGAGGTCCGCTGCGAGTATAAGGGGGATGAAGAACATGGCCTGAGTGTGGTAATGTATAAAGATCAGCTGATCGGATATTCGGGTATGGGTGACATGAGCTATCAGTGTATTGCCGATGACTTGGGAATGGACAAAGGGAAAGCTTGGGAAGATATCCTGGCACAACAAGAAGAAGGTAAGCATATGGTGCATGTGCCTTTGTCCAAATACGGCAAATTCAAACCCTGGCAACAGGAAGCGACAGAGGAATACTTCCGAACTTTATTGCGAAAGCAAGAGAATGAAAAATTAATCGAAATATTAAAGGAGAGCAACTGGGATGTGAATTACCGGTTTGTGGAACTCGATAAAAATTTGGTGGATTTGGCGGCGTACGCCAACAATGTTGAGATGACTCAATACCTGATTGACAAGGGAGGAGATTTTTCCCGCTCTATGCGCGAGTGTACAGACTTTTATATCAAAAAAGAGGTGATAGCACTGCTGGTGCAAAATGGTGCCAATGTTGATATTCTCAATAACTGGGGGGTAACCCCGCTTCATAACGAGCTCCATCATTACGCCCGAGCGGTGCAGAATAAAAGCAAGCACGAAGGCATAGACCCAAAGCGGTTTGAGCAGGAATTGGAGAAGGAAAATGAGCATCGGGAACGAGTGCTTTTCTATCTGAAGATGGGCGCGAATCCCTACTTTTGTGACAAGGAAGGACATAATTACGAAGAGGTTTTACTAAAGCGTTGGAATGCCACTTTTTTGCAAGAAAGTGGTCTGTTGGAAAAAGTAGAAGCCTTGGTTTCGCCAAATAAAAAGCAGGATACAAGAAGTAAGGAGATAAAAAGCCAGCAAGCAAATATATCTGCGATTAGAAAGTGGATGTTTGGGAAAAAGAAGAAGGATTAGTGACTGAATTTAGTGCTGAAAGTATAGCGAAAACAAAACCAAGAAACATGTCTTTAAGTAAATTGATCCTTTACACGTTTTTCTTATTTGGATTGATGCAGTGCCATACATCCAAAGGAGTAAACTCGGTGCCGTTCTTTTTATCGTTTGATAAAACCAAAATTGCTTTTACTGATGAAGGAAAAGGAACGCCGGTTATCCTTATTCATGGATTTATCTCCAATGGAAGCTCGTGGAATAATACCGTTTTAAAGACGGAATTATTAGCAGCTGGCTACCGCGTTATCGTACCAGACTTGAGAGGGAATGGACTTTCTGATCGACCGCAAGAGGGCGAAGCGTATCAGAATGATGCAGAAGTAAAGGACCTTGTGGCTTTGGCAGATCATCTACGGTTGAAGAAATATATTGCCATTGGATATTCCAGAGGCTCGATTGTTTTAGCAAAATTACTTACGCAAGAAACACGGATTTCCAAAGCAGTGATTGGTGGTATGGGGTTTGATTTTACCAACCTCAATTGGGATAGACGAATAGCCTTTGCCGATGCCTTTAGCGGTAGAGCTGAGTTGACACCCATGACAGAAGGTGCTGTTAATTATGCCAAGTCTATTAATGCTGACCTCAAAGTATTAGGCTTACTTCAGGACTATCAACCGGTCACCTCGCCGGAAGAACTTAGGAGTATTCAGGTAGAGACTTTGATCATCTGTGGTGATGAGGATCTGGATAATGGCTCTCCTGAGGAGTTGCAGACGTACTTGCTCAATAGCCAGCTGGTGATCGTAAAAGGAGACCATAACAATACTTATAAGCAAGCGAATTTTTCAGAAGCGGTACTGCGATTTTTACCGAACTCTTAGGCTGATCGTACGAAGGCGATTTACGGTTGGGGCACATTTCAATTATGTAGGCTTGTCGTAGTCTCCAGACTATCCCGACCTTCTTGGTCGGGACATTATCTTTCTGGTCTTCTGACCAGCGTAAAATGGGCTAATACTGATTACTGGTCAGAAGACCGGCGGGATAGTTCGGAAACTAACATGAGCGATGATATTGGAAATTTACTTTTCTACCAATATTCCACCTTTCTGAGGTGTTATTTTATGATATTGTATGTTTAATTCGATGCAAAAGTACGGGTTCTCCGTACAATAGTACAAGTGTAGGACTGGTCGCAGGTCTAACTTTGTCCCAAAATAATTTGTATATGAGACAAGTGAAATGGACCGGTGTTTACCCTGCCGTTACAACAAAATTTACGCCCAACGGTGATTTGGATATCCCTACATTCTTGAAAAACATTGAGTTTCAGGTAGAAGCGGGCGTTGACGGTATGGTTATTGGCGGTTCTTTGGGCGAAAGTAGTACGCTCACGCATCAAGAGCGTTTAGTGTTGGTTGAAGCCACCCTGGCTGCTGTAGGTGACCGAATAGATGTGATCTTAAATGTAGCAGAAGGAGCTACCCGTAAAGCCATTGAACTGGTAAAAGCAGCCGAAAAGCTGGGAGTACATGGTTTGATGCTTCTACCGCCTATGTTGTACAAACCAACGGAGCAGGAAGTGGCCGATTATTTCAAAGATGTAGCCACCAGTACCCATCTTCCGATTATGCTTTATAATAATCCGGTGGATTATAAAATCGAAGTGACCATTGGAATTTTTGAGCAACTGATGCAGCTGAGTAATATCCAGGCCGTTAAAGAAAGCACGCGGGATATCTCGAATGTTACCCGAATGAGGAACAGGTTTGGGGATCGCTTCAAAATCCTTTGTGGTGTAGATACCCTTGCGATGGAAGAATTGTTGATGGGAGCAGATGGTTGGGTCGCAGGCTTGGTCGATGCATTCCCCCGAGAAACGGTCGCTGTTTACCGCTTGGTAAAGGCAGGAAGAATAGAAGAAGCGCTCAGAATTTATCGCTGGTTTTTACCAATACTGGAATTAGACATTAACCCGCAATTGGTACAGAATATCAAATTGGCAGAAGTGATGACGGGTATTGGCACTGAATACGTCAGAGCACCACGCCATATTCTGGTTGGCGCAGAGAGAGAGCGTGTTATTGGTATTCTAGAGAAAGGTTTGGCTACTCGCCCTGAGTTGCCGGAGTATTTGAGTATCAATGTAGCCGAGTACGCTTAAAAGCGATAATAAAATGACAACTGAAAATATAATTGCAGAAAGGCGAAGCGCTAAGAGAACAGAAAGCTTGCAAGCTGTCAACCCAACAACTAAAACACAGCTGCCTGACCTTTTCCCCGTCGCAACCGAGGAAGAAATAGATGCTTCTGTGGCAGCAGCTCATAAAGCATGGAAGACGTATAAGCAAACAACAGGCAAGGAGAAGGCCCGTTTCTTAAGAACCATTGCGAAGGAGATAGAACAGCTGGGTGATGTTTTGATAAACCGTGCAATGGCCGAGTCTGGTTTGCCTGAAGGCAGAATAATAGGCGAACGAGGACGAACGTGTAATCAACTTCGCCTTTTTGCTGACCTGGTTGAAGAAGGTTCCTGGGTAGATGCTACTATCGACGAAGCGATGCCCGACCGCCAGCCTTTAGCACGGGCTGATATTCGAAAAATGTTGGTGGCGCTGGGCCCGGTAGCAGTATTTACGGCGAGCAATTTCCCATTGGCATTTTCAACAGCTGGTGGCGATACCGCCTCGGCTTTGGCTGCTGGATGTACGGTCGTTGTAAAGGCCCACCCTTCTCATTTGGGTACCAATGCTTTGGTTGCAACGGCAATTACCAGGGCCACTGAGCAGTGTAATTTGCCCGAAGGTGTTTTTTCTACCCTGGTAGGGGGTATAGAGACTGGTCAGCAATTGGTAAAACACCCTTTGATCAAGGCGGTTGGATTTACCGGCTCCTTTCGTGGGGGGAAGGCTTTGTTTGATTTGGTCAATAGCCGACCCGAACCTATCCCTGTATATGCAGAAATGGGTAGTAACAATCCCATTTTTATTTTACAAGAAAAGCTAAAGACGGAGCAAGAGGATTTGGCAACGATGATTGCTGGTTCCGTTAATTTAGGGGCAGGCCAGTTTTGTACCAATCCGGGGCTGCTGGTGTTGCAAAAAAGCGATACGACGACGGCCTTTTTACAAGCATTAAAGGATGCTTTTGCCACGCTTCAATCAGCAACTATGCTCAATGAGGGCATTTTTGAGTCCTATCAAAAAGGAAAAGCAGCTTGCATAGCCGCCGAAGGTGTGTCATTGGTTTTTTCGGGTGAAAACCCCAGTAGTGATTGGAAGGGCGAGCCTGGTTTTGCCACCGTTTCAGGCAAGCGTTTTTTGCAAAACAACCATTTGCAAGAAGAGATTTTTGGCCCTTTTACATTGGCAGTGCTTTGCGAAGACGCTATAGAAGTAAACGCGATAGCACAGCACTTGCAAGGCCAATTGACGGCAACAATTATGGGCACAACGGAAGAATTGGCCAACTCAACAGCACTGATAGAATTACTAAGTCAGAAAGCAGGACGGGTCATTTTTAATGGTGTACCTACTGGCGTAGAAGTATGTCCAGCAATGCATCATGGAGGGCCTTTTCCGGCTTCTTCAAATGCTCTTTTTACCTCTGTTGGAACAGATGCTATCAAGCGGTTTGTACGGCCCGTGGCCTTCCAGGATATGCCGGAGATGCTTTTGCCAAAAGAGCTGAAAACGGAAAACTCGTTGGACATCTGGCGCACTGTAAATGGTGAAAAAAGAAGAGGATGAGAAATACGTTCTTTTGTGTAGACGCACACACTTGCGGAAACCCTGTTCGCTTGATAGCAGGAGGAGGCCCCATCTTGAAAGGGGAGAACATGATGGAGAAACGGCTTCATTTTCTCGCGGAATACGACTGGATTAGAAAAGGCCTAATGTTTGAGCCACGCGGGCACGATATGATGTCTGGCTCTATTTTGTACCCGCCGTCTGATCCTGAAAACGATATAGGTGTTTTGTTTATCGAAACCAGTGGCTGTTTGCCCATGTGTGGACACGGAACGATTGGTACGGTGACGATTATGCTGGAAGAAGGTTTGGTGCAACCCAAAGTGCCGGGCCAACTTCGTTTGGAAACGCCCGCTGGCCTGGTCAACATCACTTACAAAATGGAGCGTAACAAAGTAAAATCGGTACGCTTGACCAATATTCCTTCCTTTTTGTATAAAGAAGGTTTAACTGTAGAATGCCCGGATTTGGGAGCGCTGAAAGTCGACGTTGCTTATGGCGGGAACTTCTACGCAATTGTTGATCCACAGCAAAGTTTTAAAGGCATCCAAAATCATACGGCTGACCAACTGATTACCTGGAGTAGGGTGTTGCGGCAACGATTGAACGAGCAGTATGAATTTCAACATCCGACTTCTCCAAATATCCAGGGCTTATCGCATTTGCTGTGGACAGGAGAACCTCTTTCCTCCGATGCTAATGGTAGAAATGCGGTCTTCTATGGAGACAAAGCGATAGATAGATCACCCTGTGGTACTGGCACATCGGCGCGGATGGCCCAGCTTTTTAGCAAGGGCCAACTAAAGGCCGGCGACGATTACATACACGAAAGCTATATCGGTTCCACCTTTATTGGGCGAGTAGAAGCGAAAACAACCGTGGCGGGGTTTCCTGCCATTGTTCCCAGTATTGAAGGTTGGGCAAAAATAACGGGCCACAATAATATTATTATTGACGATGAAGATGATCCCTATGCTTATGGATTTCAGGTAATATGAAAACGGATAAATTACACATTGTTGGCGGTGGAATTATTGGCCTTTGCGCTGCATGGTACTTGAAAAAAGAGGGCTTTGATCTGACGATCATTGATAAAAATAACTTCTCTGATGGCACCTCTTTTGGTAACGCCGGGATGATTGTACCTAGCCATTTTGTGCCCATGGCCACTCCTGGCGTGATTGTGCAAGGGCTGAAATGGCTCTTGAATAGCAAAAGCCCTTTTTACATTAAGCCCCGTTTGAACGCAGACTTGATGCAATGGCTTTGGCAATTTTATCGCTCGGCGAATGCTCAGCATGTAAGAGAGGCCATGCCTGTTTTGTATGCTTTAAATGAGGAGAGTAAATCCTTGTATAAAACGTTAGCTGCCGAAAATGACTTTGATTTTGGTTTTGAAGAACGAGGCTTGTTGATGTTGTACAAAACGCACAAGCAAGCGGAAGAAGAAGAGGCGCTAGCGGAAAAGGCGACCCGCTTAGGTATCAAAACAGAAATATTAGACACCAAGGGCTTGCAAAAATTGGAGCCCGAAATGGACTTGGATGTATTGGGAGGTATTTACTTTCCAGGTGATGCACATCTGTACCCCAATCGGTTGATGGCACAAATGACTGCTCGCTTAAAGCAGATGGGGGTGCAGTTTATTTCTAATACGGAAGTGGTCGATTTTGAGATAAAAAATGACAAAATTGAGGCTTTGCTGACCAATGACGGTAGAGAAATTACTGTCGAAAATGTTCTACTATCCTCTGGTAGTTGGACGGGGACATTGCTGAAGAAAGCTGGCGTTAAAATTCATCTACAAGATGGAAAAGGCTACAGCCTGACGCTGAAAGAACCAGGTGTTCGTCCACGAATACCGACTATTTTGTCAGAAGCAAAGGTGGCCATTACACCAATGGGGGCTGACCTGAGGATTGGCGGAACCCTGGAGTTGAGCGGCTGGTCTGAAGGAATCAACCTAAAGCGTGTGCAGGGAATAGTGGAGAGCATCCCGGCATATTATAAAAACCTGCCGACTCCTAATGTGGAACAATCGCCGATTTGGCAAGGCTACCGTCCTTGCACTCCTGATGGAATGCCATACATCGGCAAGTCAGCTATTTTGACGAACCTGATTGTAGGAACAGGACACGGTATGATGGGCCTGAGTTTGGGTGCAGTGACGGGAAAGATAATCTGTGACCTGATGACTGGCGACCCGGCTTTTATGGATATTCACCCGTTTCGACTAAATAGATTTTAGCGGCTATTTTACCGCCCATGATTTTCGATAACGGGACGGCGTAAGCCCTTTGACTTTCTTGAAATGCCTCACAAAGTTAGATACATTCTGGAAGCCTACCTCATAGCAGATTTGCTCAATGGTTTGATTTTTGCTTCGTAGTAGAATACAGGCATTCTCAATTCGTAAGGCATTGAGAAAGCTGATATAAGTTTTGCCAGTATGGAGTTTGAAAAAGTAGCTGAACTGGGACCGACTCAAAAAAGCAACCTGAGAAATTTGGTCAATTGTTATTTCTCGATTAAGGTTTTTAAAGGTGTAGGCTAAGACTTCATTGAGGCGATCACCTTCATTGTTATCCAAAACGAGATTATATTGCTCGCCATTAATATAGGTTTTGTCTGCCTGGCGGAGGAGAGACAATGTTTCCAAAAAACGAATGATGAGTTGTTCTTCTTGAATAGAAGTTGTAGTCGTTATTTTATTGAAAATGGTCTCTTTTAACTCCCCTTCCACTTTAATTACACGCTTGGAATTTTGCAGTAGCGCTCGTATATGATGCAATTCTCTGATTTCAAAGAATTGTTTTCCAAAAGAATATTCATCAAAAAAGAGAGAAACTCCTTCTACGCCAGGAGAATCTTCGGTGTGATAATCTTTTGAGCATTTCAGCAGGTGTGGCACATTTGCTCCTATAATAAAAACGTCCTGTGCCGTAAAAGTCGTCATGTTATTGCCTGCATAAAATATCCCGTCCCCTTTGACGATGGCCGTTATTTGAAACTCAGGATGATAGTGCAGTTGATTATAGAAAAATGGCCCCTCATCCACCTGAACGAGTAGCGCATGGTTTTCTGATTTTGGAATTTTGAATGGTATAGGTTGATGTATTTTCATTATGAGAACTAGATGTTTATGATCTAGTGTATCCAAATCAATCAACAAAGCGGGAATAGCTCTTTTGTAAACACGAAGGTGCGATTCAGTTTTGTGAAATAAGGGAAGGAAATGGTCTTGTCCATTGCTGAGGTGGTGAAAAAATAGTTGTATCGCAAGCCAAATTAATGATTTCTATTAAGTAAAGAGGCCTTTTTCGTAGCTTTAAGAGCTTGTTTGATTACGCGAAATTTGCTGATTGTGGAGAATGACGGAGTCGTCACGAAGCGAATGGAAACCGAATTAAAGAAGCTTTAAGACCTTTCTTTCAATAGCTCTCTTTCTTGGGGGCCGCAACTATTAGAGACATGAAAAAAACGACAACAATCCTCTTCTTTTTCATCCTGTTGTTTTCCTTACGGGAAACGATGTCTGCCCAAAATGCCCGTAAAGGTGCCTTGCAAGAGGTATTGCAAAACGAATATGGCGCTACGGTGTCGTTCCATCCTGGTACGGGATTGGTGCGTTTTGTGCAGTTTCCGGTAGCTGGCCTTTTGTCTTTAACAGGAACTAACGCCGAAGAGAAGGCGGCCAATTTTTTATATCAATACAAGGGCTTATGGGGATTGGAAGATCCTGCTAACGACTTGGTTTTTCAGTATTCTAAAATGGACATGGCGGGGAACACGCACCTTTCTTTCCGTCAGGAACACCGGGGCTTGCCCGTTTTTGATGGAGAATTGCGGTTTCACTTCAACCGTTTTTTGGAATTGAAAAGCGTTTCCGGCGTGGTGATTCCTTGCCGGAGTTTGCCTACTCAGGCGGTGGTTTCTCCATCGTGGGCAGTGTTGTATGCGAAGTCGTTTTTACAAAAAGAAGAAAATACCATTTACGAATCGCTGGCGGAGCCCACCTTGATGGTGTTCTATCGAGGACTAGCCCAAGGCGTGAAAGGAGAGAGCCATCTGGCTTACGAGATACTGCTGGGCAATAGCGAAACGGGCGACCGACAGTATGTGTACATAGATGCGCTGGTAGGGAACCCTGTCGAGCGGTTTCCCGCAAATTGTAGCGCACTGAACCGAGAGTTGTATTCTGGAGATACAAGCGGAAGCCCCATTTGGACAGAAGGCGACCCTCCGCCTTCGGGTACCGAAGAATTAACGCTGGTGGACGTGAGTGAACACACCTACTATTTGTTTTTTCATGCCTTTGGTTACGACTCCTACGACGGTAGTGGCGCAACCATGAAAACAGTAGTGGACGCGACCAACGTCAACTGCCCCAATGCCACTTGGAACGGAACGAGCACCAACTTCTGTACTGGTTTTGGTTACGATGATATTGTCGGGCATGAGTGGGCCCACGCCTATACGGAATACACCAGCAACCTGGTGTACGCCTGGCAGCCGGGCGCTATGAACGAAGCCTTCTCTGATATTTGGGGGGAAACCATTGACTTGCTCAATAATTACGATTTAGATACAGACGAAGGGACATTGCGTACTGGCTGTAACAGTAGCCCCCGCTGGCTAATGGGGGAAGGCCGAGGCAGTGCCCTGCGCGATATGTGGCAACCTAGCTGCAAAGGCGATCCTAATGCGGTAGACGACGCGAATTACTGGTGTTCTACCGGTGATGTAGGAGGGGTACACACCAACTCTGGCGTTCCTAACCATGCCTACGCATTACTCGTGGATGGTGGTAGCTATAATGGTGTGACGGTTGCAGCCATCGGATTTACCAAGGCTGCACATATCTTTTGGCAGGCCCAGTCGCAGTACCTGACTCGGACCAGTGATTTTGCCGTGCTGGCATCAGCACTGGAATCTTCTTGTACAGATTTGTTGGGGGTGAATTTGCCCGCGCTGGGTTTCAGTTCCACCAATCCTGGGTTGTCGGGCGAGATGATAACCGCTGCCGATTGTGCGGCGGTAGCCGATGCGATTGCCGCTGTAGCGATGAGTGAAGAACCAGATTGTGGCTTCGAACCGCTACTTGATACTACTACCCCTGATCTTTGTCCGATGGATAATTTTCAGCAGCTTTTCTTTGATGATTTTGAAAGTGGTTTTGCGGGTTGGACGGCCACGGAAAACCCAACGAACCCTGGCAGTTGGGATAGTCGCAACTGGGAAATAAGTAACGCCTTGCCTGGTGGCCGTGCCGGGCAAGGACTGTTTGGTGCCGACCCGGTAAACGGGGATTGTGGCACTGATCTCGAAAATGGGACGATTGACCTGGAGAGTCCGCTGATCAGTGTACCTGCTGGTTACACGACGACGCTCTACCTCACTTTTGATCATTACGTTGCTACGGAGAGCACTTGGGACGGTGGTATTCTACAGTACGAGATCAATGACGGCGGCTGGCAGGATGTAGCCAGTGAAGATTTTGTTTTTAATGCCTACAATGCCAATCTACGCTCGGTAGGAGCAGGGAATGATAACCCTTTGGCGGGTAAAGCATCCTTTACGGGAACGGATGGCGGCTCGGTATTTGGCAGCTGGGGAACCTCGCAGATTGAGCTGGGTATGTTGCCGGGAGACGATATTCGCTTACGCTGGCGACTGGGTACCGACGGCTGTAACGGCAACGATGGTTGGTACCTCGATAATGTGGAGGTGGGTGTTTGCCAAACGATTGTCCTGCCCGTGGTCTGGGAAATGTTTACGGTAAAAGAAGAAAAACAGGCGGCCTTACTGGAATGGACGGTAAGTGAAGAAAGCAACAATGCTGGCTTCTGGGTAGAGCGATCCAGTGACGCCAATACAGACTTTGTGACGGTGGGTTGGGTAGCTGGTGCAGGAAATAGCGATGCGCTGAAAAGCTACCAGTACGAAGACAAAACGGTGGTGCCGGGGCGGTCTTATTATTACCGTTTGCGGCAGGTAGATGTAGATGGCCAGGAAAGCCTTTCTGCATTGCGTACGTTTCGGATGGAAAGCAATGCTGTCACCCTTTTTGAGTTGTATCCTAATCCGATAAAGGAGAAAGCCCAAGTTCGGTGGTTGGCTCCGGATGCGGATAGGGTAGAAGTAGCCTTGTATCGACTGGATGGTCAGCTTGCGATTCCGACTGCTACTTATGAGCAGGTAGTTTCGGGACAAAGACTTATCTTAAACCTCGAAAAATTGCCTGCTGGTGTTTATCTGCTTGTCGCAAAGACGGTGCAAGGAGAGGAGCGCAAGTTGGTAGTGAAGGGGTAGACTTAAACTGGCCACAGAGACGCGGAGACACAAAATTACACGGAAGTCTTTTTTGTGAATTTTAGAGAGCGTTCAAAATAGTGTGTCTCGCGCAGAGACGCAGAGCCCGCAGAGTTTTCTTGTAGCTGGTTATCAAGTAGATACGTTTTAGCTGTTTTTAGTCAGACACACATTAATGAACAGTCTCGAATTTTAGTGCTTTGGTGTCTAAGAATACGCTACTAGCAAGTTTTTCCCTGAAAGAGGGGAGGCAGCCGTTTCTCGGTTGGCCTAGCGATGTGGAGTAGTGGCCCGACGAAGGAGGGGCAGACCTGGCCTTAGCCAGGGCCGAGTGAATAACGAGCTACGTAACGTAGCGCCCGGAGGGAGGCCCCAAAAACTTGGAGAAAGTACTCTGGTATTAAAGAAAACGCAAAATTGAATAGGATGCAAAGAAGGAAATTTTTGGAAAAGATCGCCCTTTCTACAGCGGCGATTGCTGCTGGTACCCAATTGGAGGGACGTACGGGAATGACGACAGAACGCTTGACGGAGGCTCAATACATGGGCGGTTATGCGGCGGAACCATTGCCGATGATCCGGGCTGCTTTTATAGGTGTGGGTGCCCGTGGAGGTGACCATTTACAGTTTTTTGCTTCGTTGGAGGGGACGGAAGTGGTGGCTATCAGTGATTTGTATGAAGATAATGTGCAAAAATGGCAGAAAGTGGCCAATGAGATAGGTGCAGGTGAGCGGCATAAAGACGTGGCTGGCTACCATGGTGAGGAAGAACGTTGGCGGGTGATGCTGGAAGAGGTGAAGCCGGATGTGGTGTTTATTGCGACCAACTGGCACAACCATGCGCCGATGGCGATAGCGGCCATGAACCAGGGCGCGCATGCCTTTGTGGAGGTGCCGATAGCGGTGACCTTGGAAGAAATGTGGGCGATTGTGGATACGTCGGAACGTACGCGCAAGCACTGTATGATGATGGAAAACGTGAACTACAGTCGGGACGAGCTGATGTTTTTGAATATGTGTCGGCAGGGTGTAGTGGGGCAATTGTTGCATGCGGAAGCGGCCTACATCCACGAATTGCGTTGGCAAATGGAGGAGCAAGAACGCGGGACGGGCTCGTGGCGGACGCTGCACTATGCCAAGCGCAACGGCAACTTGTACCCTACGCACGGGCTGGGGCCGGTGGCGCAGTACATGAACCTGGCGCGGCAGGAAGACAACTTCAAGCGGCTGGTGTCCTTCTCGACGCCTGCGCTGGGTAGGCAGGCTTACGCCGAAAAAAACTACCCCGCTGACCACAAGTGGAATCAGCTGGATTATCAGGGCGGCGACCTGAATACCACGATTATAAAGACCGAACTGGGCCGTACCGTGATGGTGCAGTGGGACGAGACGAGTCCGCGCCCTTATTCGCGGCACAACCTGATACAAGGCACGAAAGGCACCTTGGCCGGATTTCCGACCAGGGTAGCATTGGAAGGCGGTATAGAGGGATTGACCGAAAACCACCATCGCTGGGCGCAAGGCGAGCAGCTGGAAATGCTGTATGAAAAATACGATCACCCGCTGTACAAACGCCTCAACCATGCCACAAAAGACAGCGGCCACGGCGGCATGGACGGCATGATGATGTACCGTATAGTAGAGTGCCTGCAAAAAGGATTGCCGCTAGACCAGAACGTGTACGAAGGTTGCTACTGGAGTGCGGTGGCCCCGCTGAGTGAGCTATCGGTAGCCCAGGATGGTATGCCGCAGGCGTTCCCCGATTTTACACGCGGGAACTGGAAGGAGACGGTGCCGTTGGGGATTGTGGAGTAGGGGGTGTGTGAAATGGAGTTGGTCTCAAACAGAATTCAGTTTTCAAAAACCTAATAGACATGACAATATTCGCGATATGCTTATCTGTATTATTCTTCCTTGCAGGAGGTGAAGGAACTGTTTATACCAGGACAAAGTGAGGGGACGTCCGAGTATAACCTAAAAGGCCACTGGTCTAAGATTCGATATGGGCAGATAGAAGGATTTGTATTTGATAGCTATCTATCTATCTAGCCTGCCACCGATGAAGTTCATTACAGATAAAAATGGAAATGAATACGTGGAAGGATTTACGTCTTATATGGATAGGGTATATCATGAGGTAGACTCGACTATTTTGAGAGACAGTAACTCAGATCTTAGAGAAAAGCGGATTCAATATGAAAATGGAGCGAGCTACGAGAAAAATAGTAATGTTGGTTGGTATGAAGAGATCTTGATCTTGCCAGGAGCGAATATGAATGATGGCTTTTTGATTTTTCATTTAATTAATAACGTACCAGAAGTGATAACTCTACCTGATGGTGAAAAGATGGAAATTGTACGATGCGGTTCTCAATGTGTAAAATTTCAACGTAACAAGGGAGGAGAATAGTTTGAAATTTATCAATTTGGCAGTACGCTGGTCATCAGATGTTCAGATAGTTGTTGAATAATAGCCCTCGGCAAAACTTCCCAATCTAAAATTGCTCCTATGCCTTACATTAAGCTGTTCGAGACGAGTATAAAAACAGACTTTGAGGCAGCGTGTGCTCTTTTGGAAAGAGAAAATATAAAGTACGAGGCACTGTACGAATATCGGTTGGTGAGCGAAAAAAGACATGATCCGTTTGGAAATGCTGGCGCAATAATACGCGTGCCGAGATCAACTTACCATGATGCCGATAGGCTACTGGTTGAGCATAAGTTAAAGGAGAAAGGTGACTTGAAAAGGCATCGATTTCTTTTTGTTACTAAATTGGATAAGTATCTTTCTGGAGTTCCGATAGCTCGATATATGCCTCTTTACGGGAAGTTGTTAGGGGGGCTTATGCTTATTGGTGTTCTGCTTTTTTTGTGGGTTTTATTGGAGTATGATCGTGATTTTTTGGAACCCAATGAGGCCATTAATCGCTTTCATATAGAACGTATTTACTTCGAAGGAAAGGAAATGATTCCTGATACTAAATATGACTATGAACTGGTGGGCGTTTTTGACAAGGAACACTTGTCATTCAGTAGCCTAACAAACGAGGTATCTCTACCAGGGTTCAATAGTAAGGGCATTAGGGCAAAATGGTTCTTTGATGAAGCAGAAAAAGAGCTGATTATTTTTGATGCAAGCTCCCTTGGTGATTTGTATAATGGGAAGTACACTGTAAAAAGCAGTTTTTGGACGAATGACTTTACCCTTACTTCAATAACGACGAGGATGATTGTCAGAAAGTGAATAGGGTGAGGTGAAGATATTTTTTTATTCTGCGAGATTGCTATGGCAAAAATCTAAATGTATGAGTTGTGCAATGCCACCCCTTCAGGGGCAGGATGATGATATTGCCATTGGGGCTATAGTCAGGTTATCCCTTTGGGGTTAGGGGGCGTTTGTATTTTACCTGTCTCTTCGTGGCTCTTCCAAAGAGCCTTGTTTTTTAATTGTTCAACCTATTCAAAACTATAGGCGCACTCAAGCGCCTTTCAGGTTCTCGCTTTTTACTGAGCGTAGTGCTAAGTAGAATGCGTTTTCACTATTTATTTGTCAATATTATTATTTATTTGTCAATTACATAAATATATTGTAGTTTTATGACAATGTAATGAATTAGATCAATTAATAGAATCATGATGAGGACTAACAAATTTTCCATTTTCGCTTTTATGCTATCGTTACTTTTTGCTGGGGCATGTCAATTTGCTCCAAGCGAGAAAGACATTTTCATGACGAATATTACGGCCTTCGGAGATGGAATAGAGATAGGCTGTGGATCGTATTCTTCAGCTGAGGTAGAAGCAAGAGATACAGAGTATCTAAGGATTATCAGTGATTACGCAACGGTGTACGAAGAGCTATCTAGTGCTGAAATCAAGAAAGTAAAAGAGGTTCGAGCGAGTTACCTTATTTGTCGAAGTACATCGAAGGTTAAAAATTGGTTTACTGACACTTGGGGTACACTAACCCAGGGGCTTTAGGTATCTCGATCTGGAGTACTGCTATAATATTTGATATTATCTACAAAAATCAACGGAAATGAAAGAGCTAATCAGGTATTCAATTGTGATAATTTTGAGTTTGTCCGTTGGGGCATCTGGTATCATCATTTACACTATGCATAAAAAGGCGAACGATTTGAAGGCTCAAAACCAGGGATTAATTGCTCAGAAATTGAGCCTTGAATTTTCGCTGGACTCGCTGAGGAATGTTGAAGAAAAACTCGTATTGGAAAATGAATACTATCAGAAAAATGATAGTATTCACATGGCTCGAAAAAGTAGGCAAGATGCGTATATAGGTGTGTTAGAACAGAGTGTTGAAACTCTGACTGAAGAAATAGATGGATTAAAGGACTTTGTTTCAAAAGAACCGGACAGAACGAAATTAGCAGTTTCAGAAGCAGTGGAAAATATAGGAACGACTTTGGTTGAAAAATTTACCAATTTTCACGTTGAATTATCTTCTGACGGTAAGGCTTTTTCAAACTTGGAGGACAATCATATCACACTCGATGCCAATCAGGCATCCATTGTCTCGATCAGTGGAATTCAGCAGCAAGTTGACAAAAGCCCAGTTGTTTTTCGTATTGCCTTTGCGATATTGATACTTGTTGCTTCCGCTTGGTTTTTTAGCCAACAAAAAAAACGCTAAGACTATGAAACCAGTTGACTATTTTGACGATAGCTTGAAGGGGTCCGAATGGCTTTTACTTGGGGTGCCGATTCTGCTCTTGCTTATTCCTGGTGTTGAGTGGGTACACCTATTGTTTATCTACATAGCTGTTGTTATAGGACTGCTTACTTATGTTTATCCGGTGACGGTAAATGCATGGGTATTAAATGTGGTTCATTATTCAAAGAATGCAGATGATTCGGTGTGTACTCGTCTCACTATTGAAGATTGGGAGAAGCAAGTTGTTGGTCACGTTAAAGAAGTTACGGGGTATATGACAGAAATCCCACTTTTTTGTAAAAGAATAGAAAAAAACAGAAAAAGGCTGACTAGCCTCTATGGGGAAATAGCGTTCCCTAATAGAGTTATTTCCCAAAAACATTTCACTCAAATAAGTAATCTCGAAGGCCAAAAAAAGCAATTAGTAGACTGGCTATCCGTTTTAGATAAGTATCTCTCGGAATTGGAAAGGCAGTTGAGTGTTTACCATTATTTAGCACAAAGTAAATATAGGATAGGCCCTTGCGAGTTAGATAAATTATTTGTAGAATTTTCTTTAGTTATAAATAAGGGCGACGTTTATTTTCGTAATCTTTCAGAGGTTATCGCCAATGAAGATGATTGGTGCAATTAATTATTTTGAAAATTGTCAAAATAATTACCTATTTTACTTTCCAGAGAATATAATGACCTTAAAGTCAAACTTATACTAAGTAATAGCGTTGACTAAGGAGAGTAATATTTTTTGTCAAAAAAATAACATATTTCTTTGTCATTAATATCTCTTGTCCTACCTTTGTGGAACTTTTCAAGTATCTAGTACGTAGGAATAGAAACCCAAACTATGTATTTTTCTGAAGGAAGATCTTTCCAGATTATCGTCATTTTTTGAACTTGAAAAGAAAGTCTGACTTCAACAACTAATCCTATTATGAACTCCTATATAAATCGAAGTACGGTTGTTTATCTAAAACTCAGTAGCTTAGGTAGTGATGAAGATTTTAAAAAACTAGAACAATTTTTCTCGAAGGGAATTCATATATCTAAAGAAAATACTTTTGAAATTACTCAGAGTATAGCTAATTTTAATTTTTATAAAAAGAACTTTACAGAACAATTAGATTTGGCTATTTCGACGGCAAAAAAAAGAAACAAACCTTTATTTATTTCTCATTTTACACCTTTCACTGAAATAGAAAGTATTCCTTGGTTGCAAAATTTAGTTGATAGTAACTTAAAAGTTAGATTTTTAGATTCTCCCTCTGTTTCAGAGCAAGCATTTCCTCATTTTATTTTTATTCATAGCAAAACAAAGGCTAGGCCCAAGGAAAGAAAAGTTAAAACAAGTAAGCAAGGATTACATCTTAGAGATAAAGACCATCAGGCACTGAAGGTTCGAAAACGTATTCAGAAGACTTATTTTAAAGCTAATAACATTACAGCTATTGAATTTTTATTAAAAGAATCAAAGGATAATAATTATACCTTATCGGAGCTGGCGGAAAAAATGACAAGTCAAAAAATAAAAACATCTTTAGGGAATAGTCATACGCCCAAAAGTGTCAGTAGGTTATTTGATAAAATTGAAATACTAGAAGATATTTTTACGAAAGATCTTTCTATTGAAAATATTGATAAAAAATTAAGTGAGTTGAAAGATCGCTTTACTATGTCTGGAGTTATGGAAAGGCAGGTGGCGTCTACATTGGAGGTAGCAGTTAGTGGTGCCAGGAATCTATTAAGCAGAACCGAAGAATTACCTCCAGGGACAATAGAACAACAATATGAGAATTATTTTAGTAAAATAAATAATAACAACAACAAGGCTGAAGAAAAACTAGATACTGTTCCTTTGTTATGGGAGGCAGAACCATTTAAGGTATTAGATTTTTCTGAATTTATATATTTGAAGTTTTCTTTAAATATAAAAAAGGTAAGAGTTCGAATATTTCCAGCGCTCCATCATAAAGAAAGGCAAGAGCTTGATGAATATGACAGTGCTGATCAATATATGGATACTGAAGAAGGATTGAAGGAAATAAAAATTGACATCGTCGAAGAAACGACCTTACTGCCCGGGCGTTATTATTTATTAGTAGAAGCAGACGGTTTTCAGCCTGCATGGCAGGTATTTACGATTTTAGGAGATATTAATCCACTAAATTATAGCAGGGAAGAAATAGATCCTATATCTCTTTTTGATGGACTCACAGGGTAATTATTCGTCGTCTTGAGCAGGTTGGATTTTCAACTGCGCATTACCAAAAAATACGCTTGCTCCCCAGTAAGTAGGATGGCTAAAAGTACCCTTTTCGATCATCTTACGTTTGACCAAATGTAATGCTTCTCCCATCGTGTGTCCTTTAATTAGCTTCCGCAAAAAATCGATTGAAATATTCTCGGCAGTAGCCCCATCAATACGATAAATATTTGATAATATATTTTTGCTGCCATTTTTTATAAAAGCATTTAGTAGGGAGGAAATACTTCCTGTTCTTTCCATACGACCCCATTTTGCTCGGCACGCATTAAGGACGAGTAATAGTTGAGTGTTAGACTGTAAGTGCTCGAGAATATGTTCTTGTGTTAAAAGGTTCTCTTCTTCAATTTTACTATTGTTAATAATTAAACCTAGCAAATGTTCATTGTCTTCGAAATCCTGTTTTCTTGAATGTACATGAAGGTAAGCCATTGCAGCATTCTCATAGGCTTGGTAAAAATCCTCTCTTTTATAGGGCTGAGTACTATCAAAAGTAGTATGTTGATTGGGAGCTAGTTTAGCAATTGTATTATACGTTTTTACGAATATATCAGACTCTGCGGTTCGTTCAAATTTTTGTTGATTATTTATTCTTCCAGTTACTACCATGCTCAATGCGCCATTTATTGGCATAGGAGCTACGGCAGTCTCGTGAACATGATTGCTGTAAAGGCTCTCGGATGAAATGGCATAACTTACTTCTATTCTACGGTCTAAGAATGCTAAGTCACTAAATTTAAAAGTGCCGAAATCATTATCATCTTCACCATCTCTAGGAAACAGGTTTTTACTTTCAATTATATCAGGTGTTAGGAGTCCGAAGTTTAAAAAATTAAGCTCTCCATCTGGGATGACATAAATTCTCTTATCCTCACTTAAATTTAAAGGGGCAATTAGAAGGCTATTAAGTTTAATTAAATGATGGTACAATTTAACATTTAGGTCATTAGTGTTGAGCGTATTGATTTCAGGTTCAAGAATTGCATATTGTTTATTGGTTGGCCTGTTTGTACTAAGTCTACCTGTTTCCCATATAGTGTTGTTGATGATCGCCTCGATCTCATGAGTACTGCTTTTGATATCATCAATAGCTTGTTTGGGGTTGGGGTGCTCGGTTAATAGATTCTTAAAATCAAAGGCATTATCTTTATTACTTATGATCATCACAAACAAGCTATCTTCTCCTAAAACATAGGACAGGATTTTACCCTCTCTTGTTTTTTCAAAATGACTGTAAATAGAATTTAAGTTAAAGTTGTCTGTTTTGCCTTTTCCATCTTCTTCCGAAGATTCTTGTGTCCTCAATGAAGCAACAAATTCTGACCTGATTTTAATCTGTTTTTTTAATTTTATCTGCTCATTATGAACATATTGAATAGTGTCTAGAATAATACGTTCTCTCTGAGCTTTATTTGTTTGTTCTTTACCAGTGAGCCCCTGGAGCATATCAACGATGCTTTTTTCTGTCTTGTTGAACAAACTATTGGTGTCGTCTTCGTTATTAGCCATCCCTCGTTCATTAACCGAAGACAGGAAGATATTCCTTTGGGTACGAAAACTCTGAAAAATCTTATCGTTCAATTCAGCACTATCTCCGGTGCTTTGATCGTAGCACTGGTATTGCCTATAGAGAAATTTTAATCTCAATTCAATGATCAAACTGGCCTGTCGTGAATAAAGCATTCTTACAATGCCTGGATCTTTGACTTTTAACGGGGAATTACCATTGTTTAAAACATTATTATAGATATCAAGACAAAGGCGACTTACATTCATGCCTTGATCATAAAGAGATTGCTGGGAAGGGGTTAGCACTTGGCAGTCTTTACTCAATGACACTGAAAACTCTTTCCATAGTATTTTTAGGTGAACCTCCAGGGCTTTGAATAGTGTAATCCAGGAGATGTCTTCCATTCTCCTTCCTTCGCTGTTCTTTGGAAGAGACCACTGGTCTTGCCCTAATTCAGGAGCAAGAACCTTAATTGCTGATAGAGAAGACGCTTTGGCTTTTTCTAATAAGTTGGAAAGTAGATAGACTTTTGCAAGGTTTATATGGGCATTTGCTTTACTGCTATGGTATTTGTTAGCCCTGTCGAAACATTTTTCACGATGCTCTATTTCATCTTTGAATTTAGCTACTACGTTGTCAAATTCCGTGATTTTAGAAGGAGAAAAACGGACTTCAGGTTCGGTCAAACGGTAAAAGCAATACCAATCTCTCATGGCTATATTGCAAAGGTTATTTGCTCTATAACGATGGAATGGAGCATCCTTAAATGTCTCACTCAGGTAGTACTTAGCTTCATAAAGCCTATCTCTGGCATCTGAAAAGAGGCTTTCTGCTTTCGCGGAATCCAGCTCTACTTTCCCCTTTCTTGCGAGTATTCTGCCTAATACATTATTTGCGATGCCTACATACAAATGATTGTCAACTAATTGAGAACGCTTCTCCATAATGTTGAGGCTACTCTTTAGGAAATCTTCTGCGAGATCAAGGCTGTTTAAATCAAGGTATACTTCTCCCAGGAGGCAAAAACAACGGCCTACCATATACCCTTCTTCGTCATTGTTATAGGTGTTTGCAATGATCAAATACTCGATTGATCTCAAAAAGGAAAGGATCGCATCGTAAAAGTTTCCTAGTTTCCAGTATGCTTTCCCCATCACGACACTAGTTCTAGCCAAAGGCCTAGCGTTGCGGGCATCACTTTTGATATCGAGGACCTTTTGTTTTAGTTTTTGGCTAAGTTCTGCCAGATCTAAAGATTTCGCGTACTTACCAAAGTAGAAGTAAAAATTTGAAAGGTGGATGATGGACTCGGTGATTTCGAGTGCCAGTCTTTCATCTAGTGTTTTTAGCCAGGTCCAGTTTTTATGGCTATTCTTTTCTAAGTCTTCAACAAAACGTTTGAGGGCTTGGAACCCCGAGTTTTCTTCACCTAAATACAAACAAGCTTCACTCCATCGGTTAAAAGCGTTCAATTTTTCTTTCGTTAGCTGCCCTACCTCCTTGAAGCCCGTCGGAGGAGCATCAAAGCGAGAGCGGAAATCATCCCTTGCTTCCCTAAACCTGTTTTCTCTAAAGTATTCGTTGAACGCCTTCATACTGTAGCTTACTCCATTTCATGAATTAGACTGTGTCTAACCCAGATGCTCACACAAATAATAAATTTCAGCTTGAAAAGAAAATTAGCCTTTCTTCTAAAGTAGGGGACGATGTACGCAATCAAAAAGCTATGTTTTTTAACGTTTTATGTTGTTTGTTGTAAATTGCGTTATTCGCAAAGAAACGATATATACACATAAAAAATGAACGAATAGTCAAATAATTTATCGAAAAAAGCGCTTGTAGCAGTACTTGTTTTTCCTTTTTGAAGAGAACAATGATTAATAACATACCTGTTTGTAAGACCCTATATTTGAAGTGATATACAAATGACCTCGTATAGGATATATACAAAAAACTACCTATGAAAAACTGGAAAGCATTCACCTGTAGCGGAGCGGTACTCCTTATGTTTCTACTTGCCACCATTCTCACAACCTGCAACAAAGAAGACCTACCGTCCTCCGGAATCACCGATAAAATGCTTAAAATTAAAATCCGGTTTGATTCGGATCAAGCGCGATTAGATAGCTTCGGTAACCCGGCGGTAGTGCCATCTACTCATGCTACGCAGACGCCCAGCTTCAATACCATGAGTGCTCATTTTATTGAATTGGTGGGGGATGAGTTTACGCCTTACCAGCAAGGGGCGTTTCTCTATAAAGGCGAAGAAGTACCAGCGAATAATCCGAACACCTACGGTTTTACCACAGCTATTGATTTTGATAACGCATTGCTGACCGTCGAAGAGGAGGTGTTTTTAGAAATTCCTTTGTCAGCTATCGATACTGGTGTTTATCATCATATCCGGGTATCGGTTGCTTATCAAAATTATGAGGTGCTGTATAACCTGAACAATGTTCCTGTTATCAACTCCTTGCCCCAACAATCCGGGACGATCGCTTCGTTTGTGGGGTACAATACGTATATCAATAATTTGCAGGTGGATGAGTTGGAGGTTGCTGTTAATGCACCGAAACTTCAGGGATTTTGGGGCTTTGAGACCAAATTGTCGGAACCGTATAGTAGTTATAACCAGATTAGCACAGGGCAAGCACCTGCTGATGCCACCACGGTTGTCAATCCATTTGCGAATGCTCCTATTCCCAGGGGGTCTTGTGTGGTAGCAGGTAGTTTTGATATTCCGTTGACAGTGTCGTGGGATGAAACCGAAGATGTGTACATGACCTTGTCGTTTTCCACAAATGGCAGCTTCGAGTGGGAGGATACGAATGGCAATGACCAGTGGGACATAGATGCCACAAATACCAATCAAAGTGAAAGGGTCGTGGATATGGGGTTAAGAGGTCTTAGTGCTTTTTGGGAGTAGGAAAAGCGTTTGGTTAATAAACATAAGTCATCCCGAATTTTGGCTAAGGCCAAAATCCAGCCTGACTTTGATTTAGAAAGGGTCATTAAATAGCTAAAAAGAATAATTTATCTGACTTTTTGTACGANNAAATTCGGGATGACTCATATTTATGGAAATTATCCGAGAAGGAAATTATTTGAATTGGAGTGGTTTTTTTTGCAATCTTCGCAAGGCAATTTAGGTGATAACACTACCGGTACTCCTATCTTGCCAAATTAACTACTCAAATACCAATTGATTATGGCAAAGAGCAAGGATTCAAAGAAAGCAGTGAAGAAGGAGCCAGCTAAAACCGCAAAAGAAAAAAAGGCGGAAAAGAAATTGAAAAAGCCTAAGTACGATTAGGGCACAGCACAAAAATCGTAATCTGTTTTTTACGCAATACTAGGGCAGTAATTTGCCAGGTAATCGTTTAGAAAACGCCCACCGGATCTTGTGCTATCGATAGTGTAAAAGTCATTGAAAAAGGATAAGCTTCCGTAGCCTGTTCACTGGTAAAGGTATTCATCTTGCCCCAGTGCAGACGCCTTTCGTATGCCTGGAACATGTCTTTTTTGCTGCGAGATGTGGCAATCTCCGCAGGTGTCCATTGATGGTGATTTGACCAGTTTCTAATAATCCCTAAAATCACTATATTCAGTCTGATTACAAATACGCTAATCTTATGAATAATGCTCTTTTCGGTGTTCCGAACATGGATATTTATCTGGTGATGGGGATACTTATCTTTTTTATTGTGTTGGAAATTATTGGTGGTTATTGGCAAAAAACGCAACGGACGATCAGTGATTGGATACAGGAATTTGGTGCTTTTATGGTACTGTCGTTGCTAACGAAGCCAGGGTTAGTTTTGGTGGTGGTGTTTCTGGGGAGCCAGTTTTTTCCAGCACAGCAGGCTGCTTTAGCCGAGTTTCCGCTGTGGGGGAGTTTATTGATATTTCTGCTTGTTGACGATTTTCTGCAATATTGGTACCACCGTTTTGCTCACGAATACGAATTTCTCTGGAAACTCCACCGTCCCCATCACCAGGCGGAAGAAATGGGCTTTTTTGTGTCTTATCGCAATGCGGCCATTTACTACTTGTTTATGCCAAATATCTGGTGGATTGGCCTCTTTACGTTTCTTGGAGGAGCAAAAGCAGTGGCCTTGGGCTTGGTGCTCAAACAGTTGATAATCATCAGTTCTCACAGCACCATCGCTTATGACAAAGTGCTTTACCGCAATAGGTTTTTACAGCCATTGGCGAGTGTTTGGGAACGCATTTTTATTACGCCAGCTTTTCATCACGCCCATCATGGTAAAAGCCGCCGGGATGGGATCAGTGACCCCAATGGCAATTTTGGTAATATGTTTTCTATATGGGATCAATTGTTCGGGACGGCCCATTACAGTCGTGAATTTCCAACTTTGTACGGCCTCGAAAATGACCCGAAAGAACCTTGGACTGCGGCTTATCTTTATCCGTTGGTAGCGTCGGATGACCCTCGCTCGGAAATCTCCCGAGGGTTTACAAAAAAGGACACCCGAAAAAATGAGCCTGCTATGATAGACTTAAAGGAAGGGGAGCGCTATCTGTTTTGCCAATGCGGTAGGAGCCAAAATCAACCTTTTTGCGATGGTTCGCATCATGGGACGAAGTCGAAACCCTTACTTTTTACTGCCCAGCGGAGCGGCCCTGCCCGACTTTGTAACTGCAAGTGTACCAGCGCAGCTCCCTTTTGTGATGACTCCCATTTGAAGAACAGCTAAGCACTGACCCAATGAGTCTTTTTTAGTGGTAATGAAAAGCAGTATCTTTATTTCAAATAACACCCCTATTAATGAATTTCAAAACATCCATCATCTGCTTGTCAATACTCTTGATAGGCTTTAGTCTTAATGCTCAACGAGTCAATAATGAATCGGTAAGAATTACTTATCGTGGATTACCGGAGCAGCCTTTTCCTTTAACCTCCAATACGTATTCTGTATCTGTGAACGTGCTTGGTGATCAGGATCTGAGCGATTTAAAACCAGAGACTTCTCCGCAGTTGCTGATTGAAAAATATTTGCAGCTTGAATCCTTTCGGCAATTGATTGCAGGTGGGCATTTTCATATTAATATTCAGATCGGTGAATTGAATATTACCCAGTTGACAAATGAAGAACGCAAAACCACTACCACCAAAGACAGCGTCAAGACGACGACCATCAGCTATTATAAAAAGGTGGTTTACCGTTATCCTATCACCCTTCAGGTACTAGACCCTTCAGGGGAAGTATTGCTCAGGAAAGTGGAAAATAATGGTTCCAACGGGATGGTGTATGAATTTAAGAAAAACAAAGCCAGCTATTTTCCCACTATCAAAGAACTGGACGCCAGTTGGGAAAAGAAAAAGGAAGACGTGCTGAATGAATTTCGTGAACACTTGATTCCCCGAACTTTTGAAAAGTACCAGAAGTTGTTGATAACAAATTTTGATACCCGCGTAACCACGGAGAAAATAGACCTCCAGTGGCCCAAGGGCAAGAAAATACCAAATGGAGACGAGCATGATGCTAATATTGCTACGGCTGCCGGTATCCTGAGTAAAATGACAGCCGATGGCGCATTGGAGCCTTTGCAAGAGGAAATGGCCCCCGTAAAGGCTTTCTGGGAAGCACAACTTCCATTACTGCCCACTGATGACAAACGTTTAAGAAAAGTACATTACGCTTGTTTGTATAACCTGGCCTTGGTAAGCACCCACTTGGAACAATTTGACGAAGCACGTACCTATTTGGCCACTTGTGAAGAACTGGGAGAGAACAAGAGAATGACGAATCAGCTAACGGATGCTTTAGACGATATCGAAGCCAGTTTAGTGGAAAACGAACGACCATCACGGCATTTTGCGATTGATTTGAGCGATGCTGTTGGCCCTGAGGGAGTTGATTACACACAATATATCAGGATCAATGGCCGCCGGGATCGCGCCGTCCAATATGAAGGTTATATGATCACCAATAGCGGTGATTCGTTGACGGGTAACTTTGTTTTTTCAGATGGTGAATTCCGCGAGCCAAGTTTTTATGAATCGGGAAATACGATCTTTGTTTATGAACAAGATGGCAAGACCCAAAGCCTGTTTTTTGACCCTGATAAAACTACGAAAGCAGGGTTTCGGGGGCGTACTTTTATTGTCATTGATTATTCCCCCTTACTTGCTCTGGGGACAAAAAAGAATATCATGGAGGTGTTAGAAGGAGGGACGAAGTTAAGCCTCTACCGCTACTACCCCTTTCGTGTAAACGAAAACACAGAAAACGAGCCGGACGCTGCCCTTGTTATTCATAAATCAGGTGAAAAACCAGAACCGCTGAGTTTATTCAATCTGTCATTTACGAATTGGCGAAAATCCTTTGCAGCTTATTTTCCCGATTGTGAAGCTTTGCAAGAGCAAATCAGGGCAGGAGAGTATAAACGAAATGAGCGACGGATGAAAGATGCTATCCGTTTGTACAATAACAATGATTGCGAATAAGCGAACTTTTTTCAGTTCCTTTGTGTATTAGTCTTTATTAAAACAACAAGGAATGGAAACGAAGCGCCAACGGCAAGTCGCCGAACTCGTGAAGCGGAATTTTAGCATAGTGTTGCAGGAAATTGGCGTCTATATCTACGGTAGCCAGCCACTGGTTACGGTTACGGAAGTGAAAATGTCTTCAGATTTGGGCCTGGCCAAAATCTACCTCAGTATCTGGAACACGGATAACAAGCAGGCGGTACTCCTCCAGCTGGAAGAAGAAGCCCCTCGACTGCGTACAGCTTTGGCGAATCGCCTCAAGCGGCATGTACGTCGTATACCCAATATAGGCATCTATGAAGATGAAACCATCGACGAAATGTACCGCGTAGAAACCCTTTTCAATCGCCTTCACGAAGAAGACCAAATGGGGACGGCAGAGGAGGAGTAGGGATTGTTGAGGAGAGATGGGCTGCTTGTAAAAATGGGCTAAATTGGTTGTCTTTAAAAGTGGTTTAACCACTAGTTTAGAAAACAAACGCATTGAAATGAGTACTGCACTCAAAGAATTGCTCGACCTTCCTAATCTGCCTCAGCTGGTGGAGAAGGCACGGCAATACCTCCAAGAGGAGGCATTGCGGCGCGAACAGTTTTATGATGACATCGATGAAACGGTGAAAGCAGAATTTATTAATAGTGAAGTAATTATTCACTCTCCTTTCAAACGTCGGCATAACAATGCCAGAAAATACCTTTCCCTGTTATTGGATGTGTATACACGTTCTAATGATTTAGGCGAAGTCCAAGATGAAAAAATCATGATTCATCTGAGCCGAAACAGCTTTGAACCGGATATCGCCTTTTGGAATCAGGAAAAAGCAAAAGAATTCCATGATGATCAGATGCTCTTTCCTGCGCCCGACTTTGTGGTAGAGGTACTTTCGCCCAGCACTGCTGGTTATGATCGGGGGATCAAAAAAGTTGATTATGCACTACACGGTGTTGCCGAGTATTGGATCATTGATCCAGTAGAAAATATAGTAGAGCAGTATCTTTTAGAAGGAGAGGAAGAAGAATATCACTTACATGGCCGCAAGGAAATGAGGGATGAAATAACCAGCCATGCCATTCCTGGCTTTAAAATTCCAGTCAGCGCTATCTTTTCGGCTTCCGCTAATCTTGCGGCTTTGCAAAGAATGCAGCAAACTTAAGCTAAATCGCACTTTTTATTTTCTGCGCAATAATAAGATGTAAATCACCAAACTCGTGCCAGTAGTATCCCTCCTGGATGGCCGCTTCGTAGGCTTTGCGCAGATGCTTTTTGCTGGCTAAAGCCTGAAGCATATACAAGTGAGAAGCCTCTGGCTCATGAAATCCGGTGAGGAGCCCGTCGATAATTTTCATTTTATAGCCCGGTTGGATGTATAGCTCGCTTTGGCCGTTAAAAGCGGTCACTAGCCCTTGAATGTTCGTGGCGGTTTCTATTGCTCTGACAGCGGTGGTGCCTACCGCAATAATGCGTTTTCCTCTTGATTTAGCCAGGTTGATTCGCGCAGCATTTAAGGGCGAAATCATGACCTTCTCAGGGTAAGGCATTTCTCCGGTTTCGAGACTCGATACGCCGGTGTGTAAGGTGATAGGGATGATTTGTATCCCTTTTTGCAGGAGCTCTTCAATCATCTCTGGTGTAAACCCTCTTGCGGCGGAAGGCATTTCTGCACTACCTGGAACACTGCTGAAAAAGGTCTGGTAGTAATTTAGCGGATACCCTTGATCCAGGTTTTGGTATTTAATGGGCGAGCCATGCTGGTGTAAATATTCCTGCCAGGGCAAAGGCAATTTTAAACTGATTTTCCATAGGTGCAGTTGTTGGGT
This sequence comes from Lewinella sp., assembly GCF_050633125.1. Lineage (NCBI taxonomy): Bacteria > Pseudomonadati > Bacteroidota > Saprospiria > Saprospirales > Lewinellaceae > Lewinella > Lewinella sp. The sequence goes on along the minus strand of NZ_JBOEFX010000037.1, from coordinate 13,915 downwards.
GTTTTGATAGAAGGGGGCGATTAAGGTCGCTTGGCCACCTCCTGGCAGGAGGAACGACTGCCCTGTAGTACCATTCCGCCAGCGTTTACTTTGGTTGCTATGGACGGTTCTGATTTCGGCTAACCAGTGAATATCATCCAGTTGGGTGCTTAGGTGGAGGCGGGCTGCTTGGCCACTCTCCAAGAGGATGGGTAGCGCAGCCGGCACGGTAGCCGAGTTGTTGACGACCAGTACGTCACCTTCCTCTAAATAATCCGGCAGTGCCTTGAATTTTTGATGTTCAATATTATCACCATCCTGGTTACTCACGAGTAGGCGTACTTCGTCGCGTGCAATGCCTCTTTCTTCTGTCGGTAATGGGCAGGAGAGTTGTTGTGGTAGCTCAAAATGGATAGGGGCAATTGTTGTCTTTGTCATAATAAATAGCAATTTGTTCTTACGCATTACTTAGGTTAAAGCCGATTCCTGGAAAGGCTAATCTTCCTACACAACTTTATCAAGCACATTATTGGAATTGTCTAATATTCCTAATTGTATTCGCACATGATATGTGCAAGTTTTCTCGTGTAGGGAGATTAGCTTGAAAGGAAGGGGATTTGGGGATGGGTCGAAAAAAGGGTAGGAAAACTACTACACAGCATCAATGGTATACCGACCACTAGGAACTCCCGATTGTAGCAGTTTTAGTAAAGCAGGCAGCGCCTCCTCCTCCGGCAATGGGCGATCGGTAATGTCTTCCCCAGGAAAGGCGGCTTGGTGCATTTGGGTACGCATGTCGCCAGGATCAAAAGCGTATACTTTCCATTGGGGCTGCTCTTGCGCAAGAATAGCGCTGAGGTGATCGAGCCCTGCTTTGCTGCTGCTGTAAGCTCCCCAGCTTGGGTAAGCCGCTACGGCCGCATCACTACTGATGTTAATAATGGTAGGTTGGTCGGTGAAGAAAGCTTGCACTTTTTGCAAAAGAGAAACCGGCGCAATGAGATTGGTGTGAAGGACTTCGTGTAAATTATCCACCGGATGTTCGAGGATAGGAACCAATGGCGAAATCCCTAACGCAGAAGCGTTATTGACTAACAGGTCGAGTTGCCACTGCTGGTCATGAAGTGCATTGCGGAGTTGGAGGAGATGAATTTCATCGCGCACATCACCTGAAATAGCGACAACCTTGGTGTGTATGGATAGCTCGTCGTATGCTTTCAGTAAAGTCTCCGCATTGCGGCCATTGATTAGTAGTTGCCAACCATTTTTGGCTAAAGCCAGCGCTAAAGCATAGCCTAATCCGCGAGAAGCACCTGTTATCAGTGCTGTTTTGTTGTTTTTCATAATCTCTGTTTTGTTAGAACAAAGATCAGGCAAAGAGCTTGCTAGAACTACGGTCTATCGGCTTGGTTACGACCTGTACGATGGTATAGGTGAGGGGATGAGGGTGTTCAATTGATAATATGAGGAGTGTGTGACGCTTTGGGGCCTGTATTCACGACCCACCCTCTAACTCCCTCCCTTTTGATGGATGGAGGATTTTAAATGTATAAAGTGTTGATTATGAATGTGTTTCAATGGTTTTTGGGCCGTGATTGGGCGGTTTGTAAAAGCCTCTCGCCTGGTCAGGGAGGGGTTGGGGTGGGTCGTGAATGCACTCGGAAATCCGTAATGCTTATATAATATCAGACAATTCTAAAGTCAAGAGGCCATGTAAATCAAAACAAACCCCGCTGCGTACCCACCAAAACAGCTTCCGTTCGGGTCTGAGCGTCCAGTTTCGCAAGAATAGAGCTAAGGTGGAATTTGACGGTCCGCTCGCTAATAAATAGCTGGCCGGCGATTTGTGGATTGGTGAGCCCTTGTTTGACCAATGCCAATACTTCTCTTTCGCGGGGAGTAAGCGGAGAGTTGGGGTAGTGAATTTCAGAGGAGGGCGAAGCCATTTTGGGTAACTCCTTTTGTACGGTGTGGAGTTGTTTCTGTAGGCTGGCTAAATCTTTTTTTAGGGTGCTTAGGTCAAGGCCAGCCTCTTCATCAAGTTGTTGCTGCATTTTCACCAAAGTGGGTAGTACCAGTTGTTGGAGGATCTTTTGTTCACCATTGGTTTGGAGGGTGGTATTGTTGGCTACAGATTGTGCCCGTGTACGTTGTACCGCAATGGCCAGCAGCTCGCTAATGGTTTGTAATAATTGCAATTGTTCCTCATCAAGCTGCCGATTTTGCTGGTGCAGCACATTTAGAATTCCAATTTTTTCGGCATTAGAACTGATGGGGATCGAAGCATGAAATTTGAGACCATCTTCCACCTCGGCGAGGTCTTTGAGCCGAGAACAGGCAATTTCACTGATGTTGCTAGGTTGGTTCAGGCTACTGGAAAGGTACTTGTCGATACAGTAACACCAGCCGGAAAGGCGTTCTGGGTGTTGGCTCAAGGCTTTAGGTAACTGGTGCGAAGCAGCCAGGTAAACATTCTTTTTGTCGGGTTGCACCAGCCAAATCCAGCCCCCTTCCAGATCAAGTACCTCCACTGTTTTTTCCAGTGCTTTGCGCAAAGCAGCTTCCAGCGTAAACGCTTGATTTAAGTGGCGAGCAATTTCGTAGAGGTGTTGGAAATACGTTTTTTCGGTCATGGGGTGGACGAACTTGAGCCACTAATTTACAGGAAAAAGAGATAAGCCCTATCTTGAGAGCAAAACAACGATCAATGAAGCAATTTCTACTCTTGAGCTTTTTCGCGTGCATCTTCTTCAGTCTCAACGCACAGGATACCATACGGGTACAAACCCTTACCTGGGCAGATGATGCTCGCTCAGGGTTTTATCAATTTCCTGATGATGAAACGCAGACTTATGAAAAGATTCTCATGCGCTACAATATGCGCTGCCATGACAATGCAGTAGGTAGTGGCAACGTGGGTTGCCGGGAATGGGATTACAGCTGTAATACTTTTATTACCGACCCTACGCTTCAAGACTCCTCACTAAGTCGTCATCCTTCTCATCTGATCAGTGGGTTTGCTGGAGAAGATTTTCCCTTTACGAGCCAACCTTTTTATACCTATACACAATATGGTCAGCAACAAACAACCTTTTCGGATACCACCAGTCTTACGGTTGGCCAGGTAGGAGAAGGTGTTGCGCCACTCAATATCGGAACACTGGAAGACCGTGCCAGGGCACAATACCTCTACGCCGCAGAAGACTTAACTGCCGCTGGACTGAGCGCTGGCCCGATCACTGCGCTACAGTTGGAGGTGTTAGAAACAGGCGGAACGCTCCCTTTTTTGCGCTTGCGTATGAAAGCGGTAGACCAAGACAACCTCGATGCTACCTCCCCGGCTGTTGATGGTTTTACAGAAGTTTATTTTCAGTCGACCACCTTCACGGAGACGGGATGGACGAGCCTGCCTTTCTATCAGTCTTTTGAATGGGATGGCACCAGTGATGTATTACTGGATGTTAGCCAAACCGGACAAAATTCAGCACCACTACTGCGTTTCGCAGGCACAGAAACTACTAACCTTACTGGATTAGGAGCTACTCCTGCCAATCAGCATTACCTCGGTTTACAGGGCACTGGTCAGATGGACGTTCCTACCGAAGCACTGGGCATGACACAGGGCGTAACCGTTGCCTTTTGGTCTTATGGTTTGGAAGATGCATTGCCTGCAAATACCTCTGTTTTTGAGGCCGTAGATGGCGCTAATCGCCGCCAGATGAACGTACACCTGCCTTGGAGTAATGGCACGATCTACTGGGATTGTGGCAACGATGGTAGCGGATATGACCGGATAGAAAAACCAGCTAATACTGCTGATTTTGAAGGCCAATGGAACCACTGGGCATTTACCAAAGATGCAACCGCCGGCACGATGGCCATCTACCTCAATGGAGAATTATGGCACAGCGGCACGGGTATGAATCGCCCCATTATGGCAACTCGCATGAAAGTAGGAGCCAATATTAATGGTGGCAACGCTTACCCTGGCAATTTGGATAACCTCAGTATGTGGCAGCGTGCCTTGACGGCCGAAGAAATTCAAGCGATTATGTACACCGAAGATATCCCTGGTAGCCATCCGGCCATTGCTTCGCTGATTGCACATTACCCCTTCAATGAAGGAACCGGTTTGGTGGCGCAAGATGTTGCCAATGGTTTTGATGCCAGCTTGGTTGGCCCCAATTGGCAAACCTATCGGGGCGAAGAGCTCTACTACGATTGGACGAGCATCAACTACCGCTTCTCTGCCCGCTTTGAGCAAGGGGTACATACGGTTGTTAATGAAACCGTGCCGGCGATAGATTCCAGCCTGGTGTACCCTAGTACCGTCGTAGAGTATGTTGTAGACAATGGCAACAACCTGATGGTGGCCAATACTTATGAAACCTATCCTGCTACAGCTACTTATCTTTACGATGAAGACGGCAATATCCTCGAAACGTACCCGCTGACGGCAGAAGGAACGATTAATATCGAAGAACTTACCTACCATCTAAAGCGCCCTGCGAAATTTGAGATTCTGTCACTGGTCACCCCTTACGGCAACGGCCTGAGCTTGGGAGCAGCAGGAAAGACCTTCACTTTTGATGTTACTGATTTTGGGCCCATCCTGAAAGGAGAACGCTTCTTGAGCATGGAAATGGGCGGCCAAAACCAGGAGGAAATGGACATTGAATTCCTGTTTATCACCGGCACGCCTACGCGCGATGTATTGTCTATTGAAAATGTATGGCCTTTTGCTCGCGGATGGTTTGATGCCATTCAGGCAGATAACGTTTTCGAGCCACGGACACTACGCCTCAACCCTGAGGCCGATACTTATAAGTTGAGGGCCAGTGTCACAGGACACGGCCAAAATGGAGAATTTGTTTCTCGCGAGCACTACCTCAACGTCAATGGTGGCGCCCAGGAATTTCGTTTTGATGTATGGAAAGCTTGTGGCGAAAACCCGATCTACCCTCAAGGCGGTACCTGGATTTTTGACCGTGCAGGCTGGTGCCCAGGCATGGCTACGGATGTTCACGAATTTATGGTGCCAGAAGACGCTGGCGAAACCATTGATGTGGACTATGGGGTAAACGGCGCCTTTATGTCAGAAGCCAATTATCTAGTGGCGGCCCAATTGGTAAGCTATGGTACTCCTAACTTTACGCTCGACGCAGCAGTTGTAGATGTCATGCGCCCCAGCCAGAAGGTAGAATATGAGCGTTTCAATCCGGCTTGTCAGCAGCCTATCGTAGTGGTAAAAAATAATGGTACGACGACCATCACTTCTTTAGGCATTAATTATGGTGTAGTGAACGGCAATACGACCACTTACAATTGGACAGGTAATTTGCCTTTCGGCGAAACGATAGAGATTGAACTGCCAGTTGATGATTACCTCTTTTGGGAAACGTCCGACGAAAACCCTCAGTTTATCGTAGGCGTCTTTGGCCCCAACGGCGGGCAGGATGAATATGCGGCCAACAACATGATGCGTTCGGCCTTCACGCCTGCGGATATAATGGACTACGAAAGTCTCTTTATTCAGATTAAAACCAATAACCGCCCGGGAGAAAACCGCTACACCATCAAAAATAGTAACGGTGATGTAGTATTGGAGCGTAGCAATATGAGTACAGCAACGACGTACCGCGACGAGATCATGCTACCACCAGGTTGTTACAGCCTGACGATAGAAGACGATGGCGGTGATGGCCTCGACTTCTGGTACTGGGCCGCTGTAGGCCAAAATGTAGGTACAGGCAACGTAAGCCTGAGGCGCCAGTTGACCGAGACGTTTTTCGCATCGGTGAAAACGTTCAATCCCGATTTTGGTGGTGATCTGCACTATGACTTTATCATTCCTCAAGCTGTAGGAACAGAAGAAGAACTTGAGACCCCACGTCGTTTCAGCCTCTACCCCAACCCCGCCCGAGAAAGCACTACGCTAGAACTTACCGGCTTCTCAGGCGAGCAGGTAGAATGGCAAATTGTAGACATGACTGGTCGGGTTTTCCAAACGGGCCAAACGATAGTAGGCAGTTCCGAGCAATTAGAACAACTAGACACGCGCAGCCTGCCTGCCGGTATGTACATCGTAAAAGTACAGCTGGATGGGAAGGTGTATAGCAAGGAATTGGTGGTGATGCCGTAGGGTGGGGTACTCGCTTCACTCGTGGGTGTGCTCGCCCCGAAGCCTCGGGGCTCGCGGGGGGTACCATTCCGATTGTATCGGAATGGTGGTGGTGCTCTCCCGATAAATCGGGGTCGCGGTGGTGCTCGTTGCACTCGCGGGTTTTTGTTTGCCGTAAAGGGTGGGCAAAAACCCGTTTTTTGTTTTATAGGAGTTGATTTTTTCTGCCATTAAATAGCTTATGATTCAGAGGTGCAGTCAATATATATTTATCATTTTGGTACTAGGGTGCAATCAAGGCGACCGCGAATTAGATCAGCCTCCATTCGTTTTAGAAAAGGAAGTGGATGCTGTTTATGATGATCGATTTGGAAAGCCCTGGGATTTTGAAAAGAATTATGGTTCTGGAAAGCCTTTTGAATTAGAAGTTACGAGGGTAAAAGATACGTTGAGAATAAGCTTTTTCGCGTTGGAGGGAATGTCTAGCGAAAATTCTTCTACAGTTGAGCTGCTTGGAGATTCTGTTATTATTCGCTTCGAGCAAAGCAGAGATCTAGTACGGGAATTGGCTATTTATCATCATCGTTATAGCCTTATTGATACGCTTGAAAGGAATTATCTGAAATTTATTTCTTCCTATGGGGAATGGCAGTCTATACACGTTTCTAAATTGAGGACAAAGTGAAATAGTACTTATATTACTGTGGGATTGATGCTAAGAATTACAATGACTTATTTAGATCATGATGGAAAAACAAGCGCGCTCTAAATGGTTTTTTACTATGATTTCTGTGCTCAACATAGTAGCTATTACAACTTTATATTTGAAATGTGAAGATATTTCTCTGTGGTGGCTAGTTGTGCTTATATTGCTTTGGATGGGTGCTATACTTGTAATGGTCCATAGCGTAAAAAAGAAATTAGCAGCAAAATTGGTGGAGCCAATAGCAGCTATTGTCGCTGAATTAAGAGGGGGGAGTTTTAGCCGGAAAAAGTCACTTTTAGGAAGCACCTTGATAAGTCTTTATGTTATTGTTCTAGGATTCTGGAATTCAACTAATCATTTGAACAATAGAGTGTTTTTGTTGAGTATGGGCGCCTTTGGTTTACTTTTAGGGATCTTCGAGTTTCTTTCGTTAAAAAAAAATCCGCAGATTAGGCTAGTTCTTCTAGAAGATAAACTCCTGTTATTTGAAGCGCCTAATAAAGAAGAAACGATCATGATGGAGGATTTTAGGTACTTCGTTTTCGAAGAAAAAAAGATATATATTCTTTCAGAGGGCCAAAATACAGTCACCGTCGATAGCCGGAATTTCGAAGAAGAGGAGTTTGCGGAATTCAAAGCCCGTTTACAGTCGGTGACGGACTATTGGAAGGATAAGCAACTGAGTAATGGTTGGCGAACCTAAGTCCCCAGATTGCTGCTGAAAATACTCGCCACCGTGAGTTCCGATACCTCGGAACGAACACCCCTGCTCGGCGCCGACCCCTTAAATAGGCGCTCGAATTCTTACATGAAAACAAATCTTACATGAACGCTTTTTCTATGAAACTCAAATTTTTCTGGTTTGCAGCGATAGTTTTATTATTGTCTGGTTGTAAACAAAATCCAACCACCACCTTTCAGGGAAAGTGGCAATCTTTAAACGATAAAGATGTGGTCATTATAAAGTTGCTGACTTTGATAGCTTTGATAGTGCAATGCAACAAATACTATCAGACCCAGAAAGCGAATCTTAGGGGGCTAAATCACTCATAGTTGATTGGTTCTGTAAAACTCCCTCCTAAGGCCAAATTAATAGGATGTCATCTTTATAATCGGTGTTATTCTTGCTACTAGCACCATCAAAATGTGTCCCGCTGGAGGGACCGATCCACAGGATCGAGGGAGGGGTAGCCCTTTCAGATAGGGCTGCCCCTCCGTCCTTCGGACACCTCCCCCGGTGGAGGACAGGGATTTGATTGTTTGGAGGTGGGCGCATTTAGAACCAACTCAATGCTGCGTAAGCACCGAGGCTTCAGGAGGAACACCACCTTCATCGACAAAACCCCTTCCTTCGTATAGTTTAAAATTTCACCAAACACATATTCCCCATCTTCATCGCCATAACAAATAGGGAAAGATGCCGGAACCAATTATCCAAACGCAAGGGCTGGATTTCTACTTCAAAGACTTCAAAGCCCTTGATCAGGTCAGTCTGAATGTGCCGCGCGGGAGCATTTATGGCTTTCTTGGGCCCAATGGCGCAGGAAAGACCACCACTATTCGAGTACTGCTGGACTTGTTTCACCCCAAGCGGGGCCAGGTCAGCATATTTGGGAAAGAACTCCTGGATCACCGCGAAGAAATACTCGGAAAGGTCGGGGCACTGATCGAAAACCCTTCCATCTACAAGCACCTATCTGGCAGGCAGAATCTGGAAGTCGTCCGCAAAATGGTGGGCGGAAAAAAAGAGCGGGTAGACGAGGTGTTGAAGATCGTTCGCCTCGTAGACAATGCCGATAAAAAGGCCAAAAACTACTCCCTGGGAATGTGCCAACGCCTGGGCCTCGCCGCCGCTCTGCTGACTGACCCCGAGCTACTGATCCTCGATGAACCCACCAATGGTCTCGACCCCAGCGGCATCATCGAAATGCGAGAATTGATTCTGCGACTTAATAAAGACCACGGCAAGACCATCTTCCTATCCAGCCATATTCTTTCTGAAATAGAAAAACTGGCCACCGATGTAGCCATCATCGATCAAGGCAAAATCCTCTACGAAGGGAAGTTGGAGGGGCTGAAAAATGGAGGTGATAACCTACAACTTAGCATAGAGCTGGATCACGTGGATACTGCTACTCATGTACTGGAAAAGCAAGGTTTCGTTATTTTAGAAGCCTACCACAACGGGCTACTATTAGCGATCAAAAGCAAGCAGGAAATCGCAGAAATCAATCAGCTGCTGGTCGCCAGCGGCGTGCAGGTTTACCAACTCTCCTCTTCCCAGGAGAACCTCGAAGCTGTCTTTCTAAACCTCACCAAAAAGCTCGACCAATGAACAGTGTAACCGCCCTGAAAAGGGGAATTGGTGCAGAATTGTACAAATTCCGAAGAACTTTTATCCTCTGGTTCCTATTGCTGGCGCCGGCTTTTGTGCCATTCATTAATCTGATGATTTTTGTAAAAAAAGGCCACGAGCTCTTGGGCCCCGACGAGAATCCTTGGGAGCGATTAGTACAGCTGAGTATCGAACCCGGTAACTTCCTATTTACCTTTTTTGTGATGATCGTGGCCCTTTTTGTCAGTAGTATTGAACACAACTCCAATACCTGGAAGTTGATCTATACACAGCCCCTTTCCCGCCTGGTGGTGTATACGTCCAAAGTAGTGGTCTTTGCGCTCATGCTATTATTCAGCCTATTACTTTTTAGTGTCTTCACTGTTTTAGTGGGGCTTCTCCTCAAAGTGATGATGCCTGATTTGGGTTTTGACCAAGCTTTTGGCATTGGCCTCTTTTTCCAGTTGGCCATTAAGATTTTTTTGACGACGTTGGGCTACGCTTCCCTACAGTTTTGGATGAGCCAGCGGTGGAAGAACCTGCTCTTGCCACTGGGAATAGGTATCGGAGGCTGGATCTCTTTCCTTATCTTGTCACAAGGCTGGAAATATGTAGAATACCACCCTTACGGTTTCCCGATGTTGGGCCTCGGCAACTACCAGGACCCCGCCTACGAATGGCTGAGCGAGCTGAAGTTCGTTTACCGCAGTGTTGGTTTGGCTGCTGTAGTATTTGTGCTGGCGGGCTTGGATATGGTGCGGAAGAGAGTGGTTTAGTACCTGAAATATTTACTGTCAGCTAATGGTTAACTGTCAGAGGTGAAAAAAAACACTGAGTATGCCTGACTGTTTTTTATATGAAAGAAGAAGACTTCAAAAAGGAGATTGGCAAAGAATTTGAAAAAGAGAATAAAAAAGATGACTTCTATTTTATTCTTTTTAGTAGTGTAGGAATGATCGTATTTGTGCTAATTGCTGCTCTTCTATTCCCTGAATCTATTCATAGCGATCGTTTTTTGGTTGTAGTTCTACTTTGTGGGTTCTTAGTAGGGGCATATTCTTATATTAAATGGTTTCTAAGCGTCCGTACCGTTAAAAAAATGAAGAAAGTCATGGGAGAAATTGCCAAGAAACAAAAGAAAAAGAAACGGCGAAAAAGGATTAGATAATCCCTCCAAAAATTCCCTGTCCAGTTTTCGGTAGCAAGAAGGAAAGCCTTAGGTTACCTTTGTACAAACGCAAGAAACAGAATGAGTAACAGCTTGACTTTTGAAGAGCAATACCAGGCGATTGTACGGAAAGATGCAGCCTACGAAGGCGTGTTTTACACCGCAGTGAAGACCACCGGCATCTTTTGCCGCCCGACTTGCACCGCGCGCAAACCTAAACCCGAAAATGTAGAATTCTTTCCCCTCGCCAAAACCGCCATCCTACATGGTTACCGCCCTTGCAAGCGTTGCAAGCCATTGGAGGAACCTGGCGCAACGCCTGATTATATTCAAACCTTGCTCACCGAATTGCGCGAAGACCCAGAGCTAAAAATCCGCGATGCCGATCTGCGTGCCAGAGGTGTTGAACCCAGTCAAATACGGCGCTGGTTCAACAAAGAGCACGGCATGACTTTCCAAGCCTATCAGCGTATGATGCGCCTCAATAGTGCTTATCACCACATCACCAATGGGTATTCCGTCACCGATGCCGCATTCGGCAACGGCTACGAATCTCTCAGCGGATTCAATGAACGCTTCAAGCAAATATTTCAGGGCAACCCCTCCGACCAAAAAGGCAAGCAGGTCATTCATATCGACCGTATCGTCACGCCACTAGGCCCCATGTACGCCTGTGCCACCGACAAGGGCATCTGCCTACTGGAGTTTACAGACCGGCGCATGTTGGAAACCGAATTTAAGGACTTGCGTAAGCGCCTCGATGCGGTTATTCTGCCGGGCAGTAACTCTTATTTAGAGCAACTGCGTACCGAGTTAAGCGCTTATTTTGCGGGCACATTACAGCAGTTTTCCGTGGCGCTACATACGCCTACAACTCCTTTTCGGCAGCAAGTTTGGCACGAACTACAGACCATTCCGTACGGCACCACCAGAAGCTATAAAGAGCAAGCCATCCGCCTTGGTAACCCCAAGGCTGTGCGTGCCGTAGCCTCGGCCAATGGTCACAATCGGGTTGCTATCGTTATTCCTTGTCACCGTGTGATTGGTAGTGACGGCAGCCTCACGGGGTATGCTGGAGGCTTGGCCCGAAAGCAGTGGTTACTGGATTTGGAAATGGGGAAGAAGTAGGCACTTGTTACGAGCCTGTTAAGCGTAACGGAATACCCATAAGGGATGTGTATTATTGCTGCTGTAATATAAAATATCACTTTTATGAAGCTGCTTGTTCAATGTTTAGCACCCTGCCTTTTGTTTTTCATTACCGCTTGCAATGGGCAAGAAACGTCAGACTCAAAAAAAGAAAGCTCACCTGTTGCTACAGCCAAGGTAAATTCCCAAGAAGGGCAAAACGAAGTAACTAATAAGCTTTTTGAAGGTGTTTTCTCGCAAAACTCCACCCCTGATCCTGCTATCCAAATCGGAGAGTACGTACGCGAGGTATTTGAAGATAAAGGTGGTAACCTTTGGTTCGGTACCCTGGCCTATGGTGTCGCCCGTTATGACGGAACATCGCTCACCTATTTTACGACCGAAGACGGCTTGGCAGGCAATCAAATCAACGACATCACCGAAGATAAAGCGGGCAACCTATGGTTTTCCACCACATCAGGAGTGTCTAAATACGATGGAAAAACCTTCACCAACTTCAGGGTAGAACAAGGCTTAGGTGATAACGATACATGGAGTATCCTAGCCGATAGCAAAGGGACTATTTGGGTAGGCACAGCGAAGGGGGTTAGCCGTAATGATGGCGCTGGTTTTACTAACTTTCCCATCCCCCGACCCGAGGTAGACTACTTGAGTTACCTGTTTTCACCTGAGCAGGTATGGTGTATGATCGAAGATAGCCAAGGTAATATTTGGTTTGGCAGAGACGGCCTTGGCGTCGCCAAATATGATGGAAAAAAGTTTACCCATTACACCCGAAAAGACGGCCTCAGCAACAACAATATTTACAGTATACTGGAGGATAGCCGGGGCGACCTTTGGTTTGGATCCAGAAATGCCAGAATACCAGAAGAAGGGAATCCTAATTCCTTTGTGGATTCTACCGATGCTGGCTTAACCCACTTCGACGGTAAGACGTTTACCACCTTTATAGATACGGAAGGCCTACATGGCAAACTAATTGGCCCTATCTATGAAGACCGCAGCGGCAACATCTGGATTGCCTCCATGCACTACGGGGTGTTCCGCTATGACGGGAAGACGTTCACCAATTTTAAAGAACGATTCGGTGATCTTGGTTTTACCTATAACTGTATCCAAAGCATACAAGAAGACAAAGAAGGCAAGCTGTGGTTCGGCTTTTCCGGCGGCCTCTTTCGGTTGGAGGGGAGTTCTTTCGTGAATGTGACCAAGGAAGGGCCTTGGCGGTAGCTGTTCGTATAAATGCATTCACACTAATCTTGTAAAAACAACTAAGAAAAAATGAGCACATTGCCTTGTTTTTCACATTGCCTAAAACACTATTTAACCTTGTTATTAGCGTTGTGCCTCATTTCCTGTTCGGGGAGTTCTCAGACGAAGCTCGAAGGCAGTGATGCTATTGCGTCAGTAGCTAAACTGCAAATTCCCAAAGAAGTGAAGGTCGTAAAACCTGAGAATGGTTTTAATAGTGGTTATTTAGATAGCGATGGGATTTTGTGGTTTGGAAGCAACGGAGGTGGTGTGTACCGTTATGACGGAACCGCGTTCACGCATTTTATAGAGGAAGATGGATTGAGTAGCAACCAGGTTTTTGCAATTACAGAAGGCAAAAATGGTATGCTGTGGTTGGGTACTCAAAATGGCCTTTGCCAATACGACGGAACAACCTTTACCCATGTTCCTATCCCTTTTAGTGATACTTCTGGCGTATGGCTGGATAAGGTTTACCCGATCTTAAGTCCAAACGCCGTTCACTCCTTGATTCAGGATCGTAAAGGCAATTTATGGATAGGCACAGGTTGTGCTGGCGCTTACCGCTATGACGGCCAAAGTTTCACCTCTTTTCAATCGAAAATCGGGAGGAAACAGGAAGATAGCCTTTATCATAACTGGGTGCCGAGTATCACTGAAGATAGTCAAGGGAATATCTGGTTTGCTTCCATGACGCACGGCGGAGCAAGTAAGTATGATGGAGAAACGTTTACCCATTTTCTGATAGAAGATGGATTGACAGACGACATGGTTCGAGTCGTTTATGAGGACAGATCAGGGAACATTTGGTTTGGATTTAATGGAAACAGAGAAAGCGGCTTAACCTATTATGATGGTGAGTCGATGACAAGTTTTTATGAAAAAGACGGACTTTGCAGTAAAAGTATTCGGTCCATTTTTGAAGACAATACGGGTAACCTTTGGCTGGGAGGGGATAGAGGTAACCTCTGTATTTTTGATGGAACAACCTTTTCGGAATTCACTTCATCAAAAGGGCAGCGCTTTGCTGGCGTGCTTGTTCTTACCCAAGATGCTCAAGGTAATATTTGGTTCGGTGGCAGGCATGGCCTTTGGAAGTTTGATGGAGAAGTGGTAACAGAGATGACGTTCTAAAAGGAGGAACTGTCATTTTTAATAAGAGTAACGGTGTTTTTAGTTACCTGAACCAAAAGACTGGTCTTTATA